>DZDC01000067.1 GCA_022736595.1 Draconibacterium orientale
TAAAAATTTAATTTTGTATGATTAAAGTGAATGGAATAAGAGTCAACCGATAGCTATAGGAACTCAAGACTTCCTCAAGATTTAGATTTCTTGCTTTTCTATGAAGAAATTTCATCATAGATTTAGATTCCTCACTGCGTTCGGAATGACACGCAATTGGATGGGGTAAAGAGAGGGGGATTTGGCGGCGAAGCCGCCAACCTCCTCCCTCTTTTTGATCCCCTTAGCCTTGTCATTCCTCGCTGCGCTCGGAATCTTTAGCTGAAAATATCAATTTAAGTTAGTCGAAGTACAGGCTTAAATTATATGACTATTAATACACAAATCATTACAATTACCTAAAATTTAGTGTTTTACGTAGTTATCTATTCTATCTTAGATTACAACCAAAAATTTAGATTCCCCGCTACGCCTGGAAACGTAAGTTCGACAAAACCGCTAAAAGTAAACAAGCCTTTGTAAATGACAAGGATTTTGGCGAGTTCAGTAGTAGCAGGGGTTGCACTCCGTTCCGATAGCTTCCGATAGCTATCGTTCCGAAAGCTTTCGGAACGGAAGTAGCGAGGAATTTATAGAAATAATTGGTTTTCTATTTTTAATCGGTCAGTAGTGATTTAAAATGTTAATTTTGCATTGATACTTTTAAAAATAGAAGTTGATGGGTAAGATTATAGATAAGATTTTAAAACTAAAAGACCGCTATTTGACCAATGAGCAGTTTATGGTTATTGTAGCCTTAATTGTTGGAATTACGGTTGGTTTTTCGGCAGTTATTATTAAAAATTCAGTGTTTCTCATTCAATCTTTAGTACTTTCTGATTTTTTTCAACAATACAATTATATCTATTTTGTATTCCCTTTAATAGGAATAAGCATTGTTGTGGTTTTTATGCGTTATATTTTGCGGCAACCCGTTGGCCACGGGATTCCTGATGTGCTTTATAGTATTGCCGAAACGCGGGGTTATGTCAAAAAACACAATATGTTTAGCTCCATTATCACGAGTGCTATCACCGTGGGTTTTGGAGGATCAGTGGGATTGGAAGGTCCATCTGTCTCAACCGGTGGTGCTTACGGAAGTTTTATTGGACATGCCTTTAAACTCACTTATAAGCAAGTAATATTGATGTTGGGTGCAGCAAGTGCATCGGCATTGGCAGCCATCTTCAAAGCACCTATGACCGGAATTGTATTTGCGATGGAAGTGATTATGATTGACTTAACGGTTGCAAGCATTGTGCCTCTTATTGTTGCATCAGTTGCAGCAGTTTTTACCTCTTACTTTTTTATGGGCAACGAAGTGCTGTATCACTTTAAATTAACAGAGATGTACACCTTTTCTGAATTGCCTTTTTTTGCACTCCTTGGGATTTTTACAGGATTAATTTCGGTATATTTCACCAAGGTTTATATCGGTACAAATCAAGTTTTTAGAAGAATAAAGAGTTGGGGGTTGCGATTACTCATCAGCGGATTTATGCTTGGTTTGCTTATTTTTCTTTTTCCAGCTTTGTATGGAGAGGGCTATGAAGTAATTAATAAAGTGCTTATTGGCGATACAGATTTGATGTTGTCGAGTAGTATTTTTGATATATTTAGTGATAATTCATGGGCTGTCATTGTGTTGGTTTTTGCCATTTTAATGTTAAAAACCTGGGCAACATCATTCACCATTACTGCTGGAGGAGTGGGAGGAACCTTTGCCCCAACTCTATTTAATGGTGCCTTAGCAGGTTTATTTTTCGCCTTAGTGCTCAATCAATTTGGGTTTTCACTGCCAATAACTAATTTTGCACTTACGGGAATGGCAGGTGCTGTGGCTGGAGTTTTACTGGCACCATTAACCGCAATATTTCTTATAGCTGAAATAAGTGGTGGATACGAACTTTTACCTCCACTGATGTTGGTGTCGTTGATGTCGTATTTGACAAGTAAAATATTTATACCTCGTTCGATCTATACCTACCAATTGGCTCAAAAAGGTCAGCTGATGACTCATAATGCTGATAGTAACATTCTGAAAATGATGGATGTGAAGAGTCTTTTGGAATGTAATTTTGAAAAATTGAATCCCAATCAAAAATTGAAAGATTTGGTCAATGCGATTCAAGTTTCCAATAGAAATATTTTTCCGGTGGTGGACGAGGAGGATAGATTTCTTGGAATGGTGATGATGGAAGACATTCGAAAAATCATTTTCAAACAACATTTGTACAATACCACCTTGGTAAAAGAATTGATGATTCGGCCTGAAGTTACCATAAAACAAGAAGAAACCATGAACTCCATTGCAAGTAAATTGCATAAAACCAGTATGTATAATATCCCAGTGTTGGACGAAACAGGAAAGTATTTGGGTTTTGTAAGCAGGGCTAACGTTTTTTCGGAATACCGCAAGCTTTTGCAGGACTTTAGCACAGAATAGAAATTTAATGATTTCCATAAGAATCAGTTATGAATTATTTAAATGAAGTATTGGATTTTCTGAGGAATCTCCAAGCCAACAATAACAAAGAATGGTTTAATCAGCATCGAAAAGACTACGAACGAGCTCGCGATTTATTCGAAAAATGGACTATGGAATTGGGAGTGGAGCTTGAGAAAATGGATCCCACATTTCAATTTGAAAAAGCGCGTCGATATACCTTCAGAATTCATCGCGACTTGCGTTTTAGCAAAGATAAAACTCCTTATTCCACTCACATGGGAGCTTTTTTGAGTGCAGGAAGCAAAAAGGAATTAAAAGCGGGTTATTATTTCCACTTGCAAAATGGGGGTAGTTTTTTCGGAGGTGGAATTTATATGCCTCCCAAAGAAATTCTTGATAAGGTTCGACGCGAAATTTATTTTTCTCCAACTCAATTTGAAGAAATAATCAATAAAACGGAGTTTAGAAGCTTTTTCCCAGAACTAATGGATGATAAATTGCAACGTTTTCCAAAAGAATATGCTCACGAAACGAACCTCAGCGAATGGATAAAATATAAAAGCTTTGCAGTCTCCAAAGGCTTTGACGAAGGTCAAGTTTCTAATAATCCACAGTTGAAAAACCATATTTTACTTGGCTTTAAATCCATGGTGCCATTCAATCAGTTTATTAATAAAACTTTAGATTAGTCGTCTTCTTAATCAAATACAGATTCAAAACTTTACATGGAAAGAACAACACTTTACAAGGGATTATTTGTACTCTTCATTTTTATAGGAGTTCTTTTTGCTTATCAAAAGTCGTATGATAATCAGTTTCACTTCGACGATAGCCATACCATTGTAGAAAATGCATGGATTCAGGATTTATCTAATATTCCCGATTTTTTTACCAAAGGTGCCGAAACTTTTAGTAATCTTCCTGCCAACCAAGTTTATCGACCCATTGTAACCACCTCGGTGGCCATTGATTATGCTCTTGCTCAAAAGTTTTACGGAAATGGTTTCGACACCCATACCTATCATTATTCCATGATGTTTTTCTTTTTTGGCCTGTTGATTTTGATGTATTTTTTTCAAATAAAGCTTTTTCAACAAATTCAAAACCATGATTATGTGTGGTTCGCTGCTATGGCAGGTACCGCCATTTTTGCCTTTCATACTGTGGTGGCTGAAACCATGAATTACATCATCAGTCGCTCCGATTTAATTTCGACTTTCTTTGTCATGTTAGCTTTTGTTTTGTTCCAATATTTTCCGAAACATCGCAAATATGGATTTTTTTTAATTCCATTCCTATTGGCTTTATTGACCAAAAATAGTGCGGCCATGTTCATTCCTATGCTCATGATTTATTATTATTTGTTTGAATACAGGGGATTGCCCGATCGAGAGAAAAAGTCAATTCGAAATTCACTTTTAATGCAAGCTATAACTTTGGTAATTGTCATGATTGCGGGTACTTACTTTACATTAGCCATGCAAGGGGAGCAATTTTCTCCCTCTAATTTTAGCCGTTGGAGTTACCTCATCACTATGCCCATCGTGAGTGCACATTATTTTGTGAGTTTTTTTATTCCCTACCATCTCAGCGCTGATACCGATTGGACGGTTCTTCAAAGTGTTTTCGATATTCGATTTTTTGCCGGAATCACCTTTGTGATATTTCTTTTATTTATTGCATGGAAATGGCATTCAAAAGTTCACTTCAAGATTTTTAGTTTCAGTATTCTTTGGTTTTTCGTGGTTTTAGCTCCCACCTCCAGCTTGGTGCCTTTGGCCGAAGTATTGAACGACCACAGAATGTTTTTTCCTTTTGTTGGATTGAGTTTTTCGTTTGGATATGCTTTACTGTGGTTTTATAAAAAATATGAAAATAGAATTCAAAAACCGTTTGTGCTGAAAATCAGTTTATTATTCTTTCTAATTGTGATTTATGTTTCTCATATTTACGGAGTTCGACAAAGAACAGAAGTATGGGATAATGCCCATAGCCTATGGAAGGATGTTACTATAAAAAGCCCAAACAATGGTCGAGGATTGATGAATTTTGGTTTGGAACTCATGCGTGAGGGTCGGTATGACCAAGCGATGCATTATTATCGAAAAGCTTATGCAATCAGTCCCAATTATTCCTATCTAAATACCAATATGGCCATTTGTTTTGCCAGTCAAAACAGACTTGACTCGGCTGAGTTTTATTACAAAAGAGCGGTTACTTTTGGAAGCTATTCGCATCTCACACACTTTTATTTCGCTCGATTTTTACATCAATTTGGAAGATATAACGAAGCCCAAACCGAGCTGAGTAGATCGTTGCGTATTTCGCAGTATTATTTGCCTGCGGTATATCTTCAACTTCAGATTTATACTGATTTAGAAAATTGGGAAATGTTGAGCAGCTATCTTCAAAAGCTCTCAAATGTATTTCCAAAGGACGAAACTTTGGGATATTATAAAAAGATTTCTGTGGACCGAATATCAAAAATTGAAGTAGTATTACAACAAGTGAAGCAAAACCCAAGTTCAGATAATTATTTGAATTTGAGTTTATTATATTATAATATTCAAAATTATGAGGCTTGCATTGAAGCTTCCAAGAAAGCCATTGAAATCGATCCTAACGATTCCAAGGCTTATAATAATGTATGCGCTGCTTTTAACGTAATTGGCAATTATGACGAAGCCATACATTGGGGCGAAAAAGCCATTCAAATTGATCCCAGCAACCAAAAGGCAAAAAATAATTTAGCTCTATCAAAATATCGCAAGCAATTGCTAACCCAACTTGTTCAATTAAAGGAAGTCAATCCATTGATTGACTTAAGCTTAACTTTCTACAATCAAGAAATGTATTCCTACTGCATTATGGCTTGTGAAAAGGCATTAAAGCAGAATCCACAGAGTGCCTTGGCATACAACAATATTTGTTCGGCTTATATTAAATTGGGCAAATTTGAAAAGGCGGTGGAAGCAGGGGAGAAGGCCATTAAGATTCAACCCGATTTTCAATTGGCTCGCAATAATATAGCTTTGGCTAAGAGTTATTTGTAAGCCTAATAGATAACTGGTTTATCAAAATCAATCCGTAAAAAAAAAGCCGTTCAATGCAAATTGAACGGCTTTTTTAGGATAGTTTTTCTTACTATTCTTTGATTCTCATTTTGTAGAAAGAGCGGTAAACAAAGTAAAGTGCCACTGCTAGGAATGCATATCCAAAATAATGGGCTACATCGCGGAAGTGAACAGAGATTGCAATTTCCATAGCCAACAAACCAAATAAGGTTGTAAACTTGATAATTGGGTTTAAAGCCACTGAAGAAGTATCTTTGAAGGGATCTCCAACGGTATCACCTACCACAGAGGCAGCATGAAGGTCAGTTCCTTTTTCTTTCATATCCACTTCAATTACCTTTTTAGCATTGTCCCAAGCGCCACCAGCGTTGGCCATAAAGATTGCTTGATACAATCCAAAGAAGGCGATTGAAATCAAATAACTTACGAAAAGAGATACAGGAGCTGCAAATTTAAGCTTTTCCTCGGGCGACATGCTTTCAGTGAGGCCAGCAGGTGCCGACATAAAGGCAAAGGCAAGAGCAAAAGAGAAAATTGCAACAAAAATATTCAACATCCCTTTTTGTGCATATTGGGTACAAATCTTTACTACTTCTCTCGACTTTTCAACGTCTGCCTTCTTAGGCGCGTTGGGATCAAGATTGATGTTTAACTTGATATAAGAAACAGCCCTGCTTGCTCCAGTAGAAACAGCTTGGATAGAAGCTCCAGAGAACCAGTAAATTACAGCTCCACCAAGAAGAAATCCAAAAATTGAATAAGGATTTAATAGGTTAAGAACCATTTCAGGGCTTTCGATACCTAGCGATTTTTGGATTACTAAGATAAGAGAGAAAATCATGGTGGTGGCACCTACCACAGCAGTACCAATCAATACAGGTTTAGCTGTGGCTTTAAAGGTATTTCCTGCGCCATCGTTGGCTTCAAGGTAATGTTTTGATTTTTCAAAATCAGGTTTGAAACCAAAATCTTTCTCAATTTCTGCACTAATATTAGGAATTTCTTCAATCAATGAAAGTTCATAAATTGATTGAGCATTATCGGTTACAGGTCCATAGCTATCTACAGCAATGGTTACGGGGCCCATGCCCAACATACCAAAAGCCACAAGGCCGAAAGCAAAGATGGAAGGATAAATCATGAATGTGGATAAACCATAGTTGCTTGCAATAAAAGCGATAAACATTAAAAGGAAGAAAACCATTCCTTTCCAGAATGCACTAAAGTTTCCAGCTACCAATCCAGCAAGAATGTTAAGTGATGCACCGCCTTTTTGCGAAGCTTCCACCACTTCATTAACGTGGGCTGATTTAGGACTAGTGAAAAGTTTGGTAAATTCAGGAATCAAGGCAGCACCCAAGGTTCCGGCACTTATAATTACTGAAAGGGTAATCCAAAGATTGCTGGGAAGGTTTCCAATGGTGAGGTAGCTTACGATAAAGGTAACGATGATGGACATGATAGAAGTAATCCACACCAACCAAGTAAGAGGTTGTTCAAAGTCGAGGTCGTCCACTTTGCTGTATTTAGCTTTGCTAATGGCTCCGTTAATCCAGAAAGATACGATGGAAGTAACAATCATTAAAATACGCATTACGAAGATCCAAACGAGAAGTTGGGTTTGCAGAGATACATCGTTGATAGCCAATAAAATAAAAGAAATTAGGGCTACTCCAGTAACACCATAAGTTTCAAAACCATCTGCGGTTGGGCCTACAGAGTCACCTGCATTATCACCCACGCAATCGGCAATGGTACCAGGGTTTCTTGGGTCATCTTCACCAATTTTAAAAATCACTTTCATTAAATCAGATCCGATATCAGCAATCTTAGTGAAGATACCTCCAGCAATACGAAGTACTGATGCTCCAAGCGATTCGCCAATGGCAAAACCAATGAAACTAGCTCCAGCATATTCACTAGGTACAAACATCAAAATGACAAGCATTAAAATCAACTCCAATGAAATCAATACAACGCCAATACTCATACCTGCATTCAAAGGAATGGTGAGCAATTTGATTGGGTTTCTCTCCAAAGAAGAAAAAGCCATGCGCGAATTGGCTAAGGTATTCATTCTTATTCCAAAATAAGCCACTGCATACGAACCTAAGATACCAACAATAGTCCATCCTAAAATGATAGCAACGCCGACGAAGCCAAAGTTAGCATCAGAAAGGTAACCAAAGTAAAAGGCTACAGCAGATCCAATGAAAATAAATAAAATAGCTAAAAATTTACCTTGTTGGAAAAGGTAAGTTTTTCCAGTTTCGTAAATAACTTGCGCTACATCAAGCATCGAATTATGAGCTCGAAGTTTTTTAACTTGTAAAAACTGAAATAAACCAAAGCCTAAACCTAAAATAGTGATTAAAAATCCCCAGTATAAGATACTTTGGTTTTTAATTTCCTCAGGTACTTTGAGATCTGCCTCGCTCGCAAAGGTTAAAAAAGGCAGCATCATCGCACCAAAAATCGAAAGTAATCGTTTCATAAGTGTTTGATTTGTGTTAATATATTAATAATTCTAAAAATGCCTATAAAAAATTGGGGCTATCTTACGCCATCTACTCGCGCAAAAATAGTCCCTTAAATTTAACTAATATCTGAAAATCAGTATTATGTATCAAAATAAATTATCAAATTGTAATTCCCTGTAACAGTTTAAATCTATGTGCAAAAATACAATTTTACCTTTATTCATGACATTTATTTGATTTTTTTTTGAATCTTATTTTAAAAGATTCTAAATCATGAATTCTTTTGGGTTTAATTGTATTTTTGTACCAAACCAAATTTCATGTCTTTTTTTGAAAATAAAGTAACTACTGATCTAAAAACTAAGCTTTTAAGTGTTCCTTCAAAGCCTAAGAAGTGTCGTTATACTTGTGTTTTACTTAGTATTTTACTTTTAGCTCCTACTTTTTTGTTTTTATTCAATTTATTTGACCTCAATTTATCTCAAAACCTTGCCTATAAAATTTTCCTTTTATTGATTTCAATGGCAGTGGCTTATTTAGTTTCTTTCTTTTTTAAACGAATGTCGTTGCTTCTGATCCTTATTTTCGTTGCCTACCTCTCCATTGGTGAGTTTACAGAAAGTTATGGTTTTAAAAATCTTTTATTCGATATTAAAACCATGTTCAATCATTTTAATTCAAAAGCAGAACGTGTAAAAATTAACTTACAATCAGAACCTGGACAAGGGGGGATAATTTGGCAGGATACTTCACAAGGGCCAGTTAAGTTTTTTGACGCTGCTCGTAAGATTCAAGCTGAACGGTCATTAAGGGTATTTAAGCGTCAGATTCTTGAGCAATGCGACTACACCGATGAAATTGTTAGAGGTTTTGCAACTCATGCCATTCGTAACAATTTCGCTAACGAACAAAAGCAGTTTTGGAAATACCGACAACTTATACAGTTTTTTGCCATTTTCAAAGAAATTAAAACCCAATGGATCTACGTCAACGACCCCAGAGGTTTTGAAATATTTGCTAAAGCCAGTGTATCAGCAGATTTGCTTTCGGGTGATTGCGACGACTATTCCATTCTTATGGTATCAAGTTTAAAAGTGATTGGTGCTCGTGCCCGGATGATTTATACAAAAAACCACATTTATCCTGAAGTTTTTATTGGTAAAGTAAGAAAATTGGAAACCGTCAGAACTCTCATTGCTGCCTATCTATTTCCTAAAGAATACAACAACGAAAGTATTCATTATCATATTGATGATAATGGCGATGTGTGGATTAATATGGATTATACTCGTCCGTTTCCGGGCGGAGAATTTTTATCCAACGAAATTGTTCAAATTATCGAATTGCCTTAAAGACCCTTAGAACAAATTTGTTCTCCAAAGGTTTTTAAGTTAACTCCATCCAAGTTGCCAGAAGTCATGATTAACAGATTCTTGGATGTATAATCAATATTCAAAAGGTAATTTTGAAGCTCAGTTGAAGAGGTAAAAACTTTCAAATCAGCTCTTCCGAAATGTTGTTTTACTTCATCAATACTAATGGGTTTGAGCTTTTTATGTTCGATGGTATGAGGATTGAAATAAACCAATGCCTCGTCAGCAAGATTCATCGCACCATGATATTGACTTAAGAACTCGGAATTGAGAGAGCTGAATGTGTGCAATTCCATGCAAGCCACCAGTTTACGGTTTTTAAACTGTTCTTTTACTGCATTTGTAGTAGCCTTAAGCTTTGAAGGACTGTGCGCGAAATCTTTAAAAACTTTCGTATTCTCATTTTCAGCCACAAGTTCAAGTCGGTTTGAAGCTCCTTTAAATGTGCTAATAGCATTGAAAAAGTCAATTTTGGTTATACCAATTTGTTCGCATGCCAATTGAGCCGCTTTGAGGTTCATCAGATTATGCAGTCCGAATATTTTAAGCGGAATATCCATTCCATCTTCAGTTATATGGGTGATGCCTTGTGCATCAATACGGTGTTCTACAGGCAAATAACCAAATTTACGTAGATTAGGAAATTCATTTTCTGCCAGATTTACCAAGGTTTCGTCGTTTCGGGTATAGATGAGAGAACCTTGAGGCTGAATCAAATGAATGAATTTTCGAAATTGGTCCACGTACATATCCCAAGTGGGGAAAACATTGATATGATCCCAGGCAATGCCACTGATGATAGCAATATCTGGAAGGTAAAGATGGAACTTGGGACGTCGATCGATGGGAGAGGTGAGGTATTCGTCACCTTCAATAACCATAAAAGGAGCCTCTTCGGTAAGTTTTACCATTACTTCAAAACCCTCCAATCGAGCACCAACCATGTAATCGCAAGCAATATTGAGATGTTGCATGGCATGCAAAATCATGGCAGTAATGGTGGTTTTGCCATGGCTGCCGCCGATTACGATACGGGTTTTGTTTTTGGATTGTTCGTAAAGAAATTCGGGATAGGAGAATATTTTTAGTCCCAGGGCTTGCGCTTTTAAAAGCTCAGGATTGTCGTCCCGAGCATGCATTCCTAAAATAATTGCATCAAGGTCAAGGGTTATTTTTTCTTCAAACCATCCGATGCCTTCGGGCAAAAGCCCATAGTTAAGCAATCGACTTTTGGAGGGTTCAAATATTTCATCATCCGAACCACTCACTTGATATCCTTTTAGGTGCAAAGCTATGGCTAAGTTGTGCATGGCACTTCCACCAATGGCTATAAAATGAACTCTTTTCATTACTGTAAAAGTTTATATATTATCGTTTTGTAACTTAATTTTTAAAGGTAATTTGGTTTTTTGCATTAGTAAAAATGCAAGATAAAAGTAGGGATAAGCTTCATCTGTCAATTTATTTTAACAAAAAGTTATTCGCCTAAATTTGTTAATAGAATTTGAGAATTTTTAATTTCTATCTTTCAATAGTTGATAATTTGGCCAACTGAAAAATAAGGTAAATTTTGCTTTAGTCTTTTAAATTGTTGCGATATTAATGAATCAAATTTTAATTAAGTATTCTGTTTTAGTTCTGTTATTCAGTGCTTTAATATTTAAGTCAGAAGCTCAAACGCTGACCAAAGGACAAAAGCCTGATCCACTCTTCGCCAAATATTGTTTAAAGTTTCATAATTATTACGATGGTTTGATTGAGTTCAAAGCATTGTTGAATTTGGAACCCGAAAACGAGTATTATCGATGGGGAATAGGTTACTGTCATTTGCATTTAAATGAAGATAAATCTGCAGCCATACCTTATTTTAAACAAGTGCTTGAATCAAAAAATGCCGACCTTTCGGTCTGGTACGATTTAGGTGAAGCGTATCTATCGTTGGGCCAATTGGATAACGCAAAAGAAGCTTTTTCAAATTTTCTTAAAACCAACAACGACGATACGCATTTAGTTACGGCTCAACGAATGCTTGAAATGGTTTCTAATGCGAGAAATCTAGTGAAGAATCCTGTTGATGTGGCGATTACCAATGCCGGAAAAGATATTAATTCTGAATTTCCAGAGTTTAATCCTTTTATAAACTCAGGCGAGAAGTTGCTGGTTTTTAGTGTGCAATCGGCACATAATGCGGGTATTTATCGCCATATCGATGGCTATTTTGCATCGGATATTTATTATTCAAATTTCAAGTTTGGCGAATGGAAAAAGCGGAAGCGTTTTAGCTCGATCATTAACTCGAATGATATTGAAGTGGGTACTTATTTGTCGTCCAATGGAGCGTATCTTAATGTTTACTCTGAGGATTTGTTGGGCAAAGTGAAAACCTATCAACAATTTGAAAAACGTGGGATATCCTATGGATTCCCTTCGACAATTAGCATAGTGGGTGTGGACATGTTCTATGTAAATTCACTGATGATCAACAACGATGGAAATATACTGGTGTTCTCCGCTCCAAGTAACTTAACTTCATCAGAAAATTTAGATTTATTTTTTTGCATTAAAGGTCCTGATGGTCAGTGGAATAATCCAAAACCGTTAACTAAAATCAATTCGCTCTATGGCGATAAAAATCCTTATTTTGACCCAAGTGGAAAATACCTATATTTTGCTTCTCAAGGCCATAATAGTATGGGTGGCTACGACTTGTTTAAATGTGAAATAAGCTATAGAGATTCCATAGTTCTGGGGGAGGTTAAAAACCTCGGTTACCCTGTGAATTCTACTCTTGATGATGTGAACTTAAGTCTTAATTCAACAGGAAGGTACGGCTATATTTCGGGATTGCGCGATGGGGGTTTTGGAGACTTGGATATTTATCGCGTTGTTTTTAATGAAGTGGATCCTAAGTTTACTGTGATTCATGGAATGCTATTGAATCAAGATTCGGTACCTTTAACCGAAGTAATTCAAGGTTGGAACAATCATATTGATACGTTAAACTTTCCAATCAATAGGGAGTTTAAACGAATTTTACAAGCTGAAAAGGATAGCATTAAAGCGTATTCTTATCTCAAAAAAAATAAGATTCCCTATGAAAAACTCAATGCCAAAATTGAAGTGATAAACTTGAAAACCAATAATAAAATGGGTCGATTTAAAGTTGATTCCAAGAGTGGAAAGTTTAACGTGATTTTACCTCCCGGTAATTATCAAATTATTTGCAGTAGATCAAAATTTGAAGCTCAAAGCTATCAAATTGAAATTGATGACTTTGAGCTTCGGAGAAATAAAATATTAAAGAATTTTAAATTGCAAGAAACTCCTTAATTGGGCTTAGACTTTCCCTTAAATATAATTCTCGATTTTCTTATTGTACTTGGCTTGCAGGCTGATTAAATCTTCGTCTAAAAGATAATTAGTGTAAATTCGAACCACATCTTTAGGTATGCTAAACCCAAATTACGCATTAGCGTAATTTGCCCTTCGGGTCGACGAAAACAATTC
>DZDC01000068.1 GCA_022736595.1 Draconibacterium orientale
TTTTCACTTTTCACTCTTCACTTTTCACTAAAAAAAATAATACCTTTGTAAGTTGTTAAATTTTCAAACAAATATTTTTTAATTATATGATTATGAATAGATTAATTGTTGTTAGCTTACTAAGCATGATGATAGTGGCGGGTCTTTGGTCTTGTACGCAGTCCATGGCCGATTCTAAAAATGGTGGATCAGAGCAAATTCAAGTTCCAGCGGCATCCCCTCAGGTTAAAGTGGAAGCGGTGGATCAGAAGGAATACAAAGTGTTGATTAGCACCGAATACGGCGATATGGTGGTGATACTTTACAATGAAACTCCTTTGCACCGCGATAATTTCCTTAAACTGGCCAAAGAAGGTTTTTATGATGGAACAATCTTTCATCGCGTGATTCGTAATTTTATGATTCAAGGGGGTGATCCCGAAACCCGCAATGCAGTGGCCGGGGCTCAATACGGTAATGGAGGACCTCCTTATACCATTCCTGCTGAGTTCAACAAGAAGTATTTTCATAAAAAAGGTGCACTTGCTGCAGCACGCACCGGCGACAATATGAATCCCAAAAAAGAATCCAGCGGAAGTCAATTTTACATTGTTCAGGGGCAAGTGCTTACCTTCGAGCAACTCACTAGCATTGAGACAAGAAATAGAATCAAGTTTTCTCCCGAACAAAAACAGGCTTATACCACCGTTGGAGGCACTCCCTTCTTAGATCAAAGCTATACCGTTTTTGGTGAAGTGGTGAGCGGTTTGGAGGTGATTGATAAAATTGCTGCCGTAAGAACCTTGCCCGGCGACCGTCCTGAAAAGGATGTTAAAATGACAGTAACTTTGGTCGAATAGATTCTAAATGTATGATATTCAATAAATAAGATTAATGAAAGAGAAAATAGAAAGCCTTCGCAAACATTTGCACGAGGTGAAAATAGAATCTGCTGAGCAATTGGAGGCTTATCGACTTGAGTATTTGAGTAAAAAAGGCAAAATTCAAGAGCTTTTTGGCGAGTTCAAAAATGTAGCCGCTGAGGAAAAACCCTTGGTAGGTCAATGGGTTAATCAACTCAAAAATCAAGCTCAAGAGCTATTCGATCGTGTGAAGGATGAATTTTCAAATCAAAATGATCAGAGCGAAAAGAAAGAAGACCTTTCTCGCCCTGCTTTTCTTCCATACCAAGGAGCACGCCACCCTATTTCATTGGTGCGCAAAGAGATCATCGATATTTTTAACCGTATCGGCTTTGTGATTTCCGAAGGCCCTGAGGTGGAAGACGATTTCCATGTCTTTACGGCCTTAAACTTCCCTCCCGAACATCCTGCTCGCGATATGCAAGATACTTTTTTCATCGAAAAAAATCCTGATTTTGTACTTCGCACCCATACCAGCTCGGTGCAAGCTCGGGTGATGCAATCGCAAAAACCTCCCATTCGCACCATTTCACCCGGAAGGGTTTTTCGTAACGAAGCCATTTCGGCTCGTGCTCATTGCATCTTTCATCAAGTGGAAGGTTTGTACATCGATAAAAACGTAAGTTTTGCCGACCTCAAGCAAACCCTACTTTATTTTGCTCAAGAAATGTTTGGCAAGGATACCCAAATTCGCCTTCGCCCTTCTTATTTCCCTTTCACCGAACCCAGTGCCGAAATGGATGTAAGCTGCAATATTTGTGGGGGAAAAGGTTGCAATGTATGCAAATACACAGGTTGGCTCGAAATTTTAGGCTGCGGCATGGTCGATCCTAATGTGCTAACCAACTGTGGTATCGATGCTGAAAACTATACTGGATTTGCCTTTGGTATGGGCGTCGAACGTATTGCCATGCTTAAATATCAAGTGAAAGACCTTCGACTTTTCTTCGAAAACGATAAACGATTCCTCAATCAATTTATAGGTGCTTACTAAAGCGATTTAAAAATGTCAACTGAATTAAAACCCAATAAACTCCAACTCTACAATTCATTGAGTAGAGCCAAAGAACTTTTCGTTCCCATCAATAGCCCGAATGTTGGAATGTACGTTTGCGGACCCACCGTTTATGGCGATGCACATTTGGGACATGCCCGGCCTGCCATCGCTTTTGATTTGGTATTCCGCTATTTGAAACATCTTGGGTACAAAGTTCGCTATGTTCGCAATATTACCGATGTAGGTCACCTCGAAAACGATGCCGACCAAGGAGAGGATAAAATTGCTAAAAAAGCACGCGTTGAGCAACTTGAGCCCATGGAAATAGCCCAGTTCTTCAGCGATCGTTACCTCGACAATATGGATGCCCTCAACGTTTTGCGCCCAAGCATTCAACCTCGGGCATCGGGTCATATTCCCGAACAAACCGAAATGGTGCAATCCATTCTTGATAATGGTTTTGCCTATGAGTCAGGGGGTTCTGTTTACTTCGATGTGGTGAAGTACAATCAAAAGCATCACTACGGTAAACTTTCAGGGCGTAATATTGAAGATACCCTCGAAAATACGCGTCAATTGGAGGGTCAACACGAGAAGCGTGATAGCGTTGACTTTGCCATTTGGAAAAAAGCAGCTCCCGAACACATTATGCGTTGGAAATCGCCTTGGAGTGATGGTTTTCCGGGTTGGCACATGGAATGTTCTGCTATGAGTGCCAAGTATTTAGGAACTCAATTCGATATTCACGGCGGCGGTATGGACTTGCGTTTTCCTCATCATGAGTCTGAAATTGCTCAGAGTGTTGCTGCTAACGGTCACGATCCAGTGAAATATTGGATGCACAACAACATGGTTACCATCAACGGTCAAAAGATGGGAAAATCCTTGGGAAACTTTATCACTTTGGATGAGTTTTTCACCGGTTCTCACGCCCTTCTTCATCAGGCTTATAGCCCCATGACCATCCGCTTTTTTATGCTTCAAGCCCATTATCGCAGTACCCTCGACTTTTCTAATGAAGCCTTGATTGCGGCTCAAAAAGGCTTCGAAAAACTGATGAAAGCGATGGAAACTCTAAGCAAAATTAAGGTTTCCAATCAAAACGATTTTGACATTAAAGCTTGGATCACGGCTTCTTATGAGGCCATCGACGACGATTTTAATAGCCCTATTCTCATCGCTCAGCTCTTTGAAGCGGTGCGCATGATTAACCTTTTGCACGATGGTAAAGCGCAAATTGATGCCGAAAATCTTAGCCTTTTGGTTACCAGCCTTCATGCTTTTGTTTTTGAGATTCTAGGTCTCAACAGCGAGGCTTCCCAAAGTTCGCAAAATGATATCACCGCAGGTTTAATGCAATTGCTCATCGAGTTGCGCCAAAATGCTAAAACCAATAAGGATTGGCCCACCGCCGATCTCATCCGAAACCGACTGACCGAAATTGGTATTGGCATTAAAGATACCAAAGAAGGTGCTGTTTGGGAAGTGCTTTAAACTCCTTTTACTGATTTAAAATGATAAAATTCAAGTATATATCTTTTGTTTTGGTCTTTACTTTTGCTTTTGCAGCTTGCAACAATCCTGAGCCACAAAGTCCAAAACCAACTCCTACGCCAGTTTTGGTTAAGGTTCCAGATTTCAATGCCGATAGTGCTTTTAGTTTTGTAAAGGCTCAAACCGATTTTGGTCCGAGAGTACCAGGGACTCAGGCTCATTCGGCCTGTGCCACTTATTTCAATCAATATTTTCTTCGATTGGGTTTTGAGGTGAATATGCAGCCATTCAAAGCGCGCAATTATAAAGGTAAAATATTGGATGGAGTGAATGTAATTGCGAGTTTCAATCCCACACAACAAAAGCGCATTTTGCTATGCTCTCACTGGGACTCCAGACCCTTTGCTGACCACGATCCTGATGTGAAGAATTATTATAAACCCATTGACGGAGCCAACGATGGCGCTAGTGGCGTGGGCGTGTTGATGGAAGTGGCTCGGCAACTTCAAATGCAAAGCCCAAGCGTGGGAATCGATATTGTACTTTTCGACCTCGAAGATTTTGGTCAGCACGACAAAGAAGCTTCCATGCCACAATCGGAGATGAGCTGGGCTTTAGGAAGTCAATATTGGGGAGCTAACCCGCATTTACCTGGCTACCGTGCTCAATACGGAATTTTGCTGGATATGGTGGGAGCCAAAGACGCTAAGTTTGCCCATGAGTATTACAGTATGCAATTTGCACCAGCCATTGTGGCTAAGGTGTGGAAGGCAGCACAGAATGCAGGATACAGTAATTATTTTGTTGATGAAGAGGGAGGTGGCGTTCTCGACGACCATGTTTTTGTAAATCGACTGGCTCACATTCCAACTATCGACATCATTCAGTTTGATAAAACTACCCAATCAAAATTCTATACCCATTGGCATACCGTTGAAGATAACATTCAAAATATCGATCCTCAAACGCTCAAAGCAGTTGGGCAAACGGTGCTTGAAGTGATTTATAGGGAATAAGACCAACCATGTAAAGCAAAAAAAGAAACGGTCAAATTCCTTTGGAATTTGACCGTTTCTTTTTTTATTGATTAGGAAAGAATTACGCAATATTGGTAAAAACCTCTTGCACATCTTCATCTTCATTCAGCTTGTCGAGGAGTTTATTGATGTCTTCCATTTGTTCTTCAGTATATTCCACGGGAGAAGTAGCAAAGCGTTCCAAGACCGATTTATTAACTTCGATGTGTTTTTCGTCCAAAACCTTTGAGATATCTCCAAAATGGGTGTAGTCGGCAGTTAAAACCACGGTACCATCCAATTCTTCTATTTCTTCTAACCCGGCATCGATCAAGTCCAATTCCAATTCGTCCAAGTCGATGTTGTCTTTTTTCTCAAATTCAAACACCGCTTTACGGTCAAACATAAACTCCAAACTTCCACTGGGAACCAATGCTCCCCCAACTTTATTGAAGTACGATTTAACATTAGCAATGGTGCGGGTGGTATTATTGGTGGCACATTCCACAAACACTTGCACTCCATGAGGACCTTTACCTTCGTAATTGACCTCGGTCATGGTTTCAAATTCCTTACTGGTAGCTCTTTTAATGGCTGCTAAAATGTTGTCTTTTGGTACGTTAGCAGATTTTGCATTTTGAATGGCGGTACGTAATGCCGAATTGGTATTGGGATCTGGGCCGCCTTCTTTGGCTGCAATGGTGATTTTTTTGCCCAAACGAGGAAATATTCTTGACATCATTCCCCATCGTTTTTCTTTGGCGGCTCTTCGGTATTCAAATGCTCTTCCCATGACTTTATTATTGAGAGTTTTAGATAAAATTTTAGGCCGCAAAAGTATAAAATTTTTTTGTTTGTTTTATGTCTATTTCATTATCATTTTAATATCGTTTGCATCTTATAATAATCATTAAATCAAGTGTTTAAAATCGACTTCAAACAAAGCTGTTTTGGCTTTTGGAACTAACCTTCGCAATTTATGCAATAAAAAAACCTTCTACCCTTGATGATATTTAATGTACTTTAGCTTCCCTAATTTTTTAAGGAATTTATATGAATATCAAAAGCATTGGTGTTTTTTGTGGATCGAGTGTGGGATCGCAACCGCAATATGCAGAAGCCGCAGCCCAATTGGGTCAGAAGATGGCTCAGCAGCAAATCAATTTGATTTATGGTGGTGGAAATGTGGGTCTTATGGGTGTCATTGCCGATGCGGCTCTAGCTCTTGATGGCAAAGTGGTGGGCATAATTCCACAATTTTTGATGGATAAAGAAGTAGGTCACCATGCTTTGAGCAAGATGTGGATTGTGGAAAGCATGAGCGAGAGAAAAAATAAGATTAATGATCTTTCTGATGCTTTTATCGCCATGCCGGGTGGATTTGGAACCCTCGACGAGGTGATGGAAGTACTCACTTATTTCCAATTGGGAATGAGCGAAAAACCTGTTGCTTTTTTGAATACTTTAGGTTATTTCGACCATCTTCTGATATTTTTGGATCATGTTCTCGATCAAAAATTTATGAAATACGAGCATCGCCACAACCTCATTGTGGCCAATACACCTGACGAACTCTTACAAAAACTCCATGAGTTTACGCCTTTGGCTGTGGACGAAAAGTGGATCAAAGAATTGAAACAAAAGCAAAGCTTTTAATATGATTGTCATTGGAATTACAGGCACTTTGGGTGCAGGAAAAGGAACCATCGTCGATTTGCTGACGCAAGAGTTTGGGTTTGCCCATTTTAGCGTTCGCGAGTTTCTTATTCAAGAAATTATTGCTCGAAATTTAGAAGTCAATCGCGATAGCATGACCTTGGTAGCTAATGATTTGAGGGCCAAACATCAGCCTTCGTACATCACCGATCAATTATACCTCCAAGCGGTAGATAAAGGTCAAAACTGCATAATTGAAAGCATACGCACCCCTGGCGAAATCACCTCCTTGCGAGCCAAAGGCGCTTTCTATCTTTTGGCAGTGGATGCTCCGGCTGAGCTTCGTTATCAACGCATTGTGTCGCGAGCTTCCAGCACCGATCATATCAATTTTGAAACCTTCCTTGCCAACGAGGAGCGCGAAATGCAGTCCTCTGACCCCAACAAACAAAACCTATCAAAATGTATTGCCATGGCTGATTTCGTTTTTTCCAACGAAACAAGTATTGAGCATTTGCACCAAGAAGTTAGAAATATATTAACCCATAAACTGCTGTAGCATGGATGAAAAATTTAAACGCCTACGCCCAAGTTGGGATGAGTATTTTATTCAATTGGCTGATACCGTTGCCAATAGAGCCACCTGCGATAGAGGCAGAAGTGGATGCGTGATTACCAAAGACAAGCAAATTCTCGTTACAGGTTATGTGGGTTCTCCTCGTGGTCTAGAACATTGCGATGATGTGGGTCATCTTTTTAAAAAAGTGATTCATGAAGATGGCAGTATTACCCAGCATTGTGTGCGCACGGTTCATGCCGAGCAAAATGCCATTACCCAGGCCGCCCGTAGGGGAATAGCACTTGAAGGAGCCACTCTTTATTGTAGAATGACACCTTGCCGTACCTGTGCCATGTTGATTATCAATTGTGGTATTGAACGTGTGGTCTGTGAGAAAAAGTACCACGCCGGAGCCGAAAGCGAAGCTATGTTTCGACAGGTGGGCCTGGAACTGACATATATGAGTGAAGAGGTACAGCAATATTCAGGTCAAAAACTCGAAAACGACGACCTCTTCAAAGATCGGGATTAAGGTTTTATGAAGAAATAATACCGATGATGCCACTAAAAATAGTCCAATTTTGACAAGGCCTATGTTTTTACTAAAATAGAATAACAATGGGTATAATATGCTATCAATGGGCAAACTAAGGGGATGAATTTAATTTTTCCAAGGTATCTTGCCTAAGCTGCCTACCGACAGGCAGGCAGGTTATGATTCCACAAAGGATTGCTATACAGGCGGATGGGAAAGATAAAATACACGCAATGCGGGTATAAAATAGTTATAGCCAAGTGTAGAAAACAGAAACGACATTACTAAAATTAAAAAAAGTAAACCATTATGAAAGGACAGAAAAACGAAATATTGACAAGACGAAAAAGATTTAATTATTTTCTAACATTGAGTTTCCATAACACAACGAAATTTTTCCCAATAGCAACCAAGCAATACTTCTTATCAATCCTAATCATAGGCTTTAGCTTCTTTTTTAATAATACTTTTGCACAGGAGTATCTTGATATTGAAAGCAATAATATCAGAATTGAACCAGAATGGACTGTAACATACGAAGCCGGTGATTTTATTTGGTCTTATGACATTAAAATAGATAATAACGGCAATACCTATTCAACCGGTTACTTTCAAAGAAATTTAAAGACAAAAGAAAAATATATTGAACCTACAACTAAATGTGCTTCAAGATGCCCTGACACTTATTTTTTAATGAAACACGACAATAAAGGAAACCTTATTTGGATAAGATATGCCAACGGAAATTCAAGACCGTCAAAGGTTGTCATTGACCATAAAGGTTTTATTTATACTATCGGGAGTGTTTATAGCACTGAATTGATATTTACTTCTTCTGATTCTGAAATCGTAAAATTAGAAAAGCCGAATGATTACAACTCTGGAATTTTTATTTGTAAATATGATTCTACGGGGAAAGTAATTAAAACAAAGTTTCTTTCTGATGGCAAAAGTGAATTTGTAAATGACATTTTAATTGATGATGAAGAAAATATTTATTTAGGCGGTGGATATCAGTTCAGAAGTTACAATAATCGCAGTGAAGTAAAAAATAGTTTTCTCCTAATGAAGTTAAATTATAGTTTTGAATTAATTTGGAAACAAGTTGGCGATACAATAGGACGCTCAGTTATTAACTCAATATTTATTGATAGTAAAACCAATGTCGTTGCAACTGGTGGTTTTGAAAACAACATCAAATTCGGGAAAACTGAATTTTCTACTTCAAGAAGTGATGGAAATGCTTTTGTTGCTAAATTTAGTAATAATGGGAAATTAGATTGGGCAATTGACTCTTTAGGAAAATTCAGAATGGGTTCAGGACAAGGGATAGTTTGTGACAAAAATGGAAATGCTTATGTAACAGTAAATACTTCTTATTCATTTTTATTTTTCTCAAAAATAGACAAATCAGGGAAATTGCAGTGGATAAATACCATTAAAGGTAAATCTTCTAATACTAATCAAAAAATGCTTCTAGACAATAAGAGTAATATTTATCTCTGTGGTGAAGGGTATGGAGCAGTTTTCGGTTCAAATAGTTCGGAACTCTTTTCTTATAAATCAAAAGGCGGAACTGATTTTTATTTGGCAAAATATAATTCCAAAGGTGAATGTTTATGGCTAAAAGTGGGAGGAGGCAAAGGAACTGATTATTGCAAGGCAATAGCTCTTTATAATAATAACTTGTACGCTTTCGGATGGTTTGGTAACGAAATGAGTTTTAATGAAAAAATTCTTAAAAGTAAAAGTGGCTATACATTTTGGCTTGCAAATTTTGATTTAAAAAAGTTAGAGAAAGTAGATAAAAGTCCACAAAAACCAATTGCAAAAACAGATAATTTACAAGAAAAGTTTCGTGTTAATAAGATTAATTGCGAATGTTATCAGTATGCAGAAAAACAAACAAGATTTACTCCTTCACTTGAAACACTAATTCCCTATGAATCATTTAATAAAATGACTGGTTGGAAATATTCAGGAAAAGAAAATTTCTATGAAAGTGTGTTTTTTAAAAATCTCCAAACATCATCAAATACTGGTAATGCATTTTATTCTTTAACAACCATTGCTTATAAACCAATCCGAATAATGCATCCTGATAATACATTTGCTATTAATATAACTCCTTGCGCAAACGAAAATAAAATTTACGAATTACCTATAACTATTAATTATGAACATTCCATAAATAAGTATATTTCTGATTTCGATTATGAATTATTTGACCGAACAACAAAATCATATCTTGAAGTATTACTTAATATTGTTGGAGTTAGAGAAGAAGAAATTTTAAACAAAGTATTGTTTAATTATGAAATGACAGAAATTCAGCCATTTATTTCAACTGTAAATTCAAAATATCATACTGAATTAAAACTGGATTCTTTAAATGAGGAGGAAAGTATTGCAAATATTCTCTCAGAATTAAAAAGTAAAAATGTTGATTTTTCCGATTTTTTATTAAAAGAATTTATCCTAACAGATAATTCAAATCATATTATTAATGATGACGAGCAGTATAGAATGTTGAATATTTTTAGCGAATGGCTTGGCAACATAACTATGGAGAGCATAGATAAAATCATATATCCTCAAATTAGTGCAACTATTGCTACCAAAAGCATAAATATTGAAATTAATGAGAATATTATCCGTAGATGGAATCCATTAAGAAACGAACCTATGAAAGAGAAAAATGGCAACTTCATTTCTACAAATATACTTACTGAGACTTCATCCTTAAATTATTCAACATCTGATGGGCTTGATGTCTTTATTAAAGATGTGTGTCTTAATAGTACTGAAATTGCAGGGACAGGTATTTTATTGAATTTCAATAAAGCTCAAATAATTGGTTCTTTAAAAAAACACTATAATCTTCTGGAATATTATAATTATCCATTATTTGTGACAGATTCTATTTCTGAACACATTGGGGATTTTGGCATAGATAATTTTATGAGATATGTTTACGATACTTTGCTAACAAATTTTTCCGGTTTGTTTATTCAGGTTGCGACATTGAATATTCCTATAAAAAATAAAGTAATATCTGCACAAGGGTCAAACCTTATTATTAACAACAAATTAATTTCAGGTACAATCATTTTTAAAACAGAAGGTTTATCTGATTCTAAGAATATTCCATCAAAAATTAAATTCGTAATAAACGAATCTTCCACTATTGAAATTACCATTGAAGAATTGAGACAATATTTTAGAAATATCGGAATAAAGGACTTTAAATTTATTAAGGAGGGAGGACAATTAAAAATGTTTTTTAAAACAATATTACAATGACAATAAAATTCAATATTGACAATGGTTTACAAGACTGGAAGACAGAACACCAGGCGGTAACATGCGGTATATTTTATTGCCGAGATAGTGGGTATTTCAGCGTTTCTGCATCTAATAAACTTTCGTGTAACTTGACAGGACAGTGCTTCGAAATTGGCAACAAAAACATACCGCCAATCCGTTAGCGGTCAGTGTAAAAAGACAAAAATGACATACATTCAGAAAATAACTAAATATGCTCTATCAACCCTATTGTTAATATCGGGAATGACTCTTTATGGGCAAAATGATTTATATTTTTCATATAAATGCCGAGACAAGGCATTAAGTCCTTTTAAAGCAAAAATCTTATTAAAATCCCCAGATAATGAAATATTCAACTTGATTACAGACACAATAAGCAACTTTGTTTTTTCAGGAAAAAACTATTTTAAGTCAATTGGAAATTACACCCTTTTAATCACCTACTCAACCGAGAATTACGGCAATGATTCTATTGACTATGACTTTGATATAAGTGGAACTGAAATAAAAACAGATATTTCAATTGAATTTGATTATAAGGAGAGACTTATAAAAAAAGGAGGTATTTTTATCAAAGGAGAAAAAGTAATAAATGGTTATATTAAAGTCAATAAATACTATAATGCTCCAAAATTAATTGACAATGCGATTGACAATGAATATTTAGGAGATGAATACTTCAAAGATCCAATTTTTAAAATTAAAAACTATTCAGAGGACACATTATCTGGAGAATATTTACTTGGCAATTTTTGGGGGACCTTGTATTACAAGAAACATGATTCGACTTTATTTACAAAAATTGGTACTCTTGATTACATGTTCGTTGAATCTCCTGCAACTGCATTATATCCGGACTCAATTAAATATGTGACTGCTATTTTGTTTAGATTGACAAAAAACCTCGTGCCAATTGAAACTAGATTTGAAAATATGTTAGCAAATAAATCGCAATCAGGTGGAATTAGTGTTTATAAAGAATTAAATCACATTAAATGGTGGGCAGGTACACAAAATTATTACAAACTAAAGTACTATTTAGAAGTAGATAAATAAACACCGAACCGCCAACAACAGCTCATACGCAATGCGGGTTTCAGAGGTTTAGCAAGTGCAGTTCCCGCAGGCAGGTTATGATTCCACAAAGGATTGCTATACAGGCGGATGGGAAAGATAAAATAAACGCAATGCGGGTATAAAATAGTTAGGCAACAGTGAATGAAACTCTCCCAAAACCATCAACATGATTTTAACACGATAACAATTTAACTAATATTTGAGCAATAAACGGATTGATAATAGAAAAATGAAAAAAGGACAGATTTCAAATTTATTAAGAGGACTTGGATTAATATATTTTACTGATTGGGTGAGATACTACATGCAAAAATTTAAAAATCGTCAGATTAACAGAGATTTTAAATTAAAGAATCCAAATGTAAAATTACCACCTGATTACCTGATTTATGAATCATTCCAGATAAATTATCAGAAATATTATACTGAGAGCATTGAGGCATCTAAGTGGTTGGCTGACCATTTTAAAAAGCACATTGATTTAAAAAATAAACGAATACTGGATTGGGGATGCGGCCCAGGTCGGATAATTAGACATTTACCAAACGTGATTGGTAATGGATGTGAATATTTTGGCACTGATTATAATAAAAAATCTATTGATTGGTGTTCAAAAAACTTGACTGATATTCAATTCAATAATAATTCTCTAAATGCTCAATTGCCATATGATGATAATTTTGTAGACCTGATTTATGGCATCTCGATTTTTACCCATCTTTCTGAACAATTACATTATGATTGGTATAATGAGTTGTATCGGATTTTAAAGCCAAATGGGATAATGTTCTTAACAACTCAAGGAGATAATTTCAAGGTTAAACTGACTGATTTGGAAATAGATAAATTTATTAATAATCAATTGGTTGTTCGAGGAAAAGTAAAAGAAGGACATAGGACTTATTCAGCATTTCATCCACAAGGATTTATGAGAAAATTATTCAGTAATGTTGAGATTTTAGAACATATTGAGACAAAACCTGAGAAAGGAAAATGGTTGCCACAAGATATTTGGATTATAAAGAAACAATAGAACACCGTTGCCTAATAAATAGGACTCTGAGCGGCGCGCAGCGCCCAGCGAGGAGTCTCGGTTGAACTACATCTCGACTTCGCTCGATGCAGCGCATCCGCAGACGCACTGCACTCTATCTAAAAAAAACTCAAAAAAAGTCTTTTATGCTAATTTTGCAATGGTCTTAAAGCTTAGAAGAGCGCATCGAACAAAACCCCAACTACTACCGCCGCCGTCAAGCTATTGTAGAA
>DZDC01000069.1 GCA_022736595.1 Draconibacterium orientale
GTCATGCGAATTCCAAGTGACCTTAATGTAAAAAATAAAAAAGATCACTTGAAATTGAAATATTTTGAATGTATCATGGGTATAACCTACCGCAATCCCCATGGCTGTCAGGTCGCAAAGCGTTGCACAAGGCCTACCTAATTGTCGAAATGATAAATGCAAATATTAAGTAAAAACGAGCATCCAAATTTCTACCTTTGCGCCCCATATTTAATATTTAACTTCGCATGAAATTCACCCTACAGCATAACGACCCCAAAAGCAACGCCAGAGCAGGTTTAATTGAAACGGATCACGGAACCATTCAAACTCCAATATTCATGCCTGTGGGCACCGCCGGCACTGTTAAAGCTGTACACATCAAAGAGTTAAGTGAAGATATTAAAGCTCAAATTATTCTTGGCAATACCTACCATTTATACCTAAGACCAGGTTTAGAAGTGATGCGTGAGGCGGGAGGCTTACACAAATTTAATGGATGGAATCGGCCTATTCTTACCGATAGCGGAGGCTACCAAGTATATTCACTGAGCGAAACACGCAAAATCAAGCCCGAAGGAGTTCACTTTAGAAGCCATATCGACGGATCGAAGCATCTTTTCAGTCCCGAAAACGTTATGGATACCCAAAGGATCATTGGAGCTGATATCATGATGGCTTTTGACGAGTGCACTCCCTACCCTTGCGATTACGAATATGCCAAGCGTTCGATGCACATGACCCACAGTTGGCTCGACCGCTGCGTGCAACGATTTAGCGAAACGGAACCCCTTTATGGTCATTCACAAACGCTCTTTCCGATTGTTCAAGGTAGTGTTTATGGCGATTTACGCAAAATATCGGCAGAATTTATCGCTTCAAAAAATGCTGAAGGCAATGCCATCGGAGGTCTATCAGTGGGTGAACCTCATGAAATAATGTATGAAATGACTGCCTTAGTAAACAGCATTTTACCCAAAGACAAACCCCGTTATCTTATGGGTGTTGGCACTCCTTCCAATATTTTAGAGGGCATCAGTTTGGGTGTAGATATGTTTGATTGCGTAATGCCTACCCGCAACGGTAGAAATGGAATGTTGTTTACTTCAGAAGGAATTATCAATATTAAAAACCAAAAATGGCAAAAAGATTTCAGTCCCATTGATAGCAATGGTTTAAGTTTTGTGGACAGTCAATACAGCCGAGCTTATTTGCGCCATTTGTTCACTTCCAACGAAAGTTTGGGACCCATGATTGCAAGTATTCACAATTTAGCCTTTTACCTTTGGTTGGTAGGTGAAGCCCGCAAGCATATTATCCAAGGCGATTTCAGCAGTTGGAAAGCCATGATACAACCCAAAGTCGAAAACCGACTATAAGTTACTTGATTACGATTTCATCCACAAAAACATAAGCCGGGAAACCAGCACCCCGATGCTCTTTTGGCAAGAGGCCATAATGCTTGGCTTTAAGTTTAATTACAGTATAAGCTTCCGATGGTAACGCATCAAAATTGATTTGACGCATCTGTGACACTTCATCTTTCCAATTCACTTGAATGGCCTTTGTAGCAATGGGCGTAAAAGTAACACCATCTTTGCTTCCAAACAACTCAACCTGAGTTGGATACAATATCCAACTTCGGCTATCTTGTAACAAACCAATGCCTACACTTTTTAGTTTTCGAGCTTTATTAAAAGTAACCAGCGCTTCAAAATCATTGCCTTGCACCCCTATCCATTCCCCTTTGCGCCAATTTTCATTACCACGGATACCATCAATAAGCGCATTTTCGCCACCTGATCTATATTGAGGATGAACTTGTGAAAGCAGCGTAACTTTATAATCTGAGGGTATTTTGTAGAACTTTGCCTCGGTGACAAAACTTCTAAACTCAAGGGTATCTATTGCCACCGCTTTTACAACGGTATTTTTAGTAACCAAAATAGGTTCTAGGTAAACTTTTCCATGAGCAATGGGATCGCTCCCATCTATGGTGTAATAAATTGGAAAACTTCCAAAAGGTAAATAAAGTTTTACCCAAAGGCTATCGACAAAGGATGCCGAAGCGGCTTCGATGATGGGATTTACCACGAAATTTGGGGGAGCTACTTCTTTGGGTGGAATGAGCTCTAGATTAGCATTTTTGGTTTTATTGGCTTCAAATACAAAAGTACCACCTTCCATTAAAACATTGTAAGCCAAATGGCTCTGAGTAGGAAAAGCCACGCCATTACGTTTGATGGTAACTTGTTTTGGAACCACGTTGCCTTGACCTTTTTTATCAAAAATCAAAGTATTTCCATTTTCAAGATTTATCTTTACTTCTTCAAAATGGGGATTATTTACTAAAAAAAACGAAGTTCCTGGCGTCACTTGATAAAGACCAATGCTACTCAAAACATACCACGCACTCATTTGTCCACAATCTTCATTACCAATAAGTCCATCGGGTTGGTCGGTATAAAATTCAGAGATGATTTTATTTATCAATTGGCGGGTTTTCTCAGGTTTTTCAACAAATTGATATAGGTATGCAATATGGTGACTGGGTTCATTTCCGTGGGCGTATTGACCAATCAATCCTGTAATATCCGCTTGTTCGCGACCTGTGGTTTGGGTAGAAGCGGCGAAAAGTGAGTCCAATTTTTGCTCAAAGGCCTCGGGACCTCCAGACAATTCAATCAATCCATAAATATCTTGAGGAACGAAGAACGAATATTGCCAGGAGTTGGCTTCGGTGTAATGGTTATTCACCTCCCGAGCTTCAAAGGGCGAAAGCCAATTTCCGTTTTTGCGAGGCCGCATAAAGCCAGTGGATGGATCGTATAGATTTTTCCAGTAAGAACTTCGTTTAATAAATTCATAGTAATCATCTGTCTTATTCAATTTTGTAGCCAACTGAGCAATGCACCAATCATCATAGGCATATTCCAAAGTTTTACTCACACTTTCATGTTCTGCATCTACTGATAAATGGCCGTTGGCACTATAATATGGCAATCCTAAATGATCCCATCGAGCACTTTTTTTCGCTGCTTCAAAAGCCAAATTCAAATCAAATCCTGTAATATCCTTAGCCACAGCGTCTGTAATCACCGAAACCGAATGATAACCAATCATGCAATCGGTTTCGTTAGAGGCCAGTTCCCAAACGGGCAATCTTCCACCTTGCTGATATTGAGATAGAAAAGTTTTAATAAAGTCCAAACTGCGCTTGCGATCAATCAAAGTATAAAGCGGATGCGTTGCCCTAAAGGTATCCCAGAGTGAAAAAACGGTATAATAATCAAAATCCTTCGCTTTATGAATTTTCATATCCATGCCTCGATAGCGTTGATCTACATCCGAAGCAATATTGGGATGAATCATAGTATGGTAAAGAGCTGTATAAAAAATAGTTAAATCCTTTTCTTGCTCACTTTTAACTTCAATTTTCAAAAGTTCCTTTTGCCACGCTGCGATGGCTTGAAGCTTTATTTCATTAAAATCCCAAGCAGGAATTTCAGCTTCAAGATTTTTCTGAGCACCTTCCACATCAACAAATGAGAAACCCAATTTGGCCAAAAGTGATTTGTCGGAACTTTCAAAATCGAGACGTGCCAATCGTTGGTCTTTGCTTAATGTAATTTTAAAAGGAATCGAAAACTTCAAATATCCATAGGCATGTTGTTGGCGAGCCCAAGCAGCGCTTACTCTTTTCAACGATAAGGTATGGTCGTCGATAACTTTAATTTCAGCCGCCAATAACTCATCGCGATGGTGCAAATCGATAATTACACTCATTTTATTTTCAGGAAAAACATAATGATGCATTCCGCAGCGAGTGGTGGCCGTAAGTTCCACTTCTACCCCATTATCCAGATTTACTGAATAGCAACCCGCCGATGCTTCTTCTTGATCATGACTAAAAGTACTTTTGTAGTCAGCATTCTCTAAATCAAAAGTTTGTGTAACGGGCATCAATAAGAAATCGCCATAATCGCTCACTCCCGTGCCACTAAGATGGGTATGCGAAAAACCGTAAATCACGCTATCGTTGTAATGATAGCCTCCACTTCCATCCCACGAATCATCGTTGCGAGTATCAGGGGAAAGTTGCACCATACCAAAAGGCAAAGTGGCACCAGGAAAGGTATGTCCATGTCCTCCAGTACCAATAAATGGGTTTACATAATCCACTATTTCTTTTTTACATGAAGTAAAAAAGGTTACCAAAACCAAAGATAGAATTACAAACTTATTCATGGATAAAGTATTGATTTAAAGTATGAATTTTAATTTTAGATAAAGTTGACTCGGAAATTTTTCCTTGTAACACGTCAATTTCACGGGAAGTTTCGGGTAGGAGATCAAAGCCATTATCTGAAAAAATAACCCCTTCCGATTCCAAAAAAATTCCTTTTGCTAAAGCCTTTGAAGCAAAAATACGAATTTTATCTTCAGAAATTACCTCCAGTTTTATTTCAGCATTCTGCCAAAGCATAAGATTCCATTTCAAGGGATAAAAATACTGCTCACAAACTACAACACTTGATTTTTTTACCACGGCATAAATCATATAATCTGCTGTATTTATATTCTTTACAGCATTTGGTTTCAATTCAAAATAAAAGTTATGAATTCCACTTTTAATATGATTGATGCTTATCGCTTCCGAAGCTAAAAGATCGCCATTCAAGCTGCGCCATTGCACCTCCAATCCTGCCCCACTTTGAGTAGATTGAAAGGAATGCAAACTTACCTTTAGCTCGTCGCCAATGGTATCTATGGCCAATAGCACAGGTGCAAAATCGCGTTTCATTTGATAATAAGCCAATTTTGGCACACTATAAAAATCAATTAACGACCAACTTACCACGGGCCAAGCATCGTTGAGTTGCCAAACCAAACTCCCCATCGACCGTGGCATAGCCAACCGATGCGATTGAAAAGCAATACTCAACCCTTTAGCTTGGAGGTACTGCGAAAGGTAAATTTCGTCCTTTAAACTTTTTCCTACCTTTAAATCACGCAGCAGATATTCATCGATGGTTTCAAATCCAATTCGATGTTTTTGGTGCGCCTTCAAAGCTTCACTTCCAAGAAACTGCTGCGAGGATTCGATAAATCGATTCAAACTCGAAAAAGAAGGGAAAGCTTGAAATCCAAATTCAGAATTAAATCGCCCAGTTTTATTTTTATAGGTTTCAAAAGGAAATTTTCCCCACCAAACACCCCAATAATGCACATCTCCCGTTCGATAACTGATATCAAGCCCCCAGCCATTGGCGGGAGAACTGGGATGATAGTCGGTTTGTCCATCAAATTCTTTCACAGCTTCTGCCAATAAAATATCAAAGAGTTTTTGGTAATCAGCCCAAATTATTGTTGAATCTTCGGCATTAAGTCCAAATTGTTTTTGCCAACCCCAATTGTACCAAGCTTCACTTATTTCGTTATTTCCGCACCACAATGCCAAGGAGGGATGCAGGGAAATTCTTTTAATCTGCTGCTCAGCTTCAATTTTCACATTGGCCATAAAAAATGGGTCGGCAGGATACATATTGCCTGCAAACATAAAATCTTGCCACACCATGATTCCTAAGCTATCGCAGAGCTCATAAAAGTCGTCTGATTCGTAAACACCACCGCCCCACACTCGAAGCATATTGAGATGGGCATCCGACGCTAACTTCAATAAAAGTAGGTATTGTTCCCTTCTTTGTTCAGGTTTAAGATGATGAACCGGAACCCAATTGGCACCCTTTGCAAATACTTCCTTTCCATTTACTTTAAAGTAAAAACTGCTTCCGATGCTATCTGATTGCTGAACCAAATCGATGGTTCTAATGCCAAAATTCCAAGTTTTTTGGTCATCGACTTTATCATCCTTAAGCACTTGAGTTTTGATGCTATACAAATGCGCATCTCCAGTTTCATTGGGCCACCAAAGTTTAGGGTTGGGTAACTGAAAACTGATTTGAGCCACGCCCAGCTTATTAAATTTGATTTCTTTGGAAAACATCAACGAATCGCCGTCCTTTACCTCGACTTTAAGGTTCTTTTTTTGTTGATCGAGCACCTTCAAACTCACTTGAAGCTTTATTTCAGCAGTACCGTTTGGTAAAAAATGCTGGGTAAGTTTGGCGTTTTCAATTTTATTTTGTGGGTCGATTGAAAGTTCAACTTCCTTCCATATTCCACAACCTATTAAAGTGGGAGCCCAATCCCAACCCCACTGAAAGGCTGCTTTTCGAGTAAAAGCACGAGCATCGCCAGGCAAATTATAGGGAAAATGCAAAGCCAACTCACTGGCTTTTTTGTTGGCAGGAAAAAATTCAATTTGCAGAATATTGTTGCCAACCTTCAAATATGGAAAAACATCCACCTGCCAAGATCGAAACATATTATCGGTTTGCAATACCAAATGTCCATTAACATAAACATTAGCATAAGTATCCAGCCCTTTAAAAATAAGGAATGCCGACTTCTTTGGAAAGGAAGAGGAATCGAGCTTAAAAGTAGTTTGATACTGCCAAACTGTGGAATCTACCCAACCATAATGATTGGAATTAGCGTTTAAAAATGGATCCCCAATCTTTGAATTCTGATGCAAATCGAGGTAAATATTTCCTGGTACATCAGCCGATAAAAACACAGAATCTTGCTGGCTTTTAAAGAACCATGGGTTGGATGATAAATCAATATTCTGACTAAATCCAAAGATTGATATCGTCAACAAAATACAGAATAGCAACCCTTTAAACATTATTTTAAGTTTTGGAGTAATGCTTTAATTTCCGATTCAGAAGCCTTGCTTTGGTGGGGTAAAATGGCAGAACTATGGTAAAATTCGGTAATAAAAGTGCTTTTCAATTCTGAAATATTTTCAGATCTCACACTGCCACCGGCCACAAAGTGAATACGACCTTGGCTTGCGGTTTTCAATTGATTTAGAAGCGGTACACCCTCCAAAACTACCTTTTCACCACCACTGCTCAAAATATTTGCAAAGCCAAGTTGCATGGCAGAATCAAGAGCATCAAAGGGATTGGGGCAGCGATCGAAGGCGCGGTGAAGCGTGCATGGCAACAAACCAGCCGCTTCCAACAAAACGGAATTTACTTCCATATCAAGCTTTTTTTCAGCATTCAAAGCTCCGAAAACCAAACCATCAGCCCCTTCTGAACTAAAAATTTCAATTTCGGATTTCATTTTCCTTACGTCCTCAGCAGAATAGATAAAACTCTGAGCATGAGGTCGAATCATTACATAAATTGGAATATTGGTTATTTTGCGCAAGATCCTGAAATCCTCCAAAGCTGGAGTCAATCCACCTTGAGTATAATCGATACACAATTCGATTCGATGCACTCCCGAATTTGCGGCAATGATGGCTGATTGCAGATCGAAACAAGCCAACTCAAGTTTTGGTTGAAGATTCATACTATTTTTCTTCGGGGATTAAGAAATGTTTAGCGTAGTTCACCTTTAAACGATCGAGCACCACAGCATTTGCTTTTAATCGCACCACAAAATCGTTGTAGGATTGAGTCTCGTCCAGCGTCCAAAGATTTTCGGCCAAAGCCAACATTCGAGGCACAGCCATATATTCAACATGAGGAAAATTGAGCATGTATTCGGTCCAAACATTACCTTGAGCCCCCATGATGAACTTAGCTTTATCAGCAGCCAATTTTTCAGGAATGGGATTAAATTTATAAACTGCCGAAAGTGGGTTATAACCGCCAATGGCATGAGGTTCTTTGGTACGTTCCTTAGATTGATAATGATCAAAATAGCAAGGATTTCCTGGCGTCATCACCACATAGTGGCCTGCCTCCGCAGCGGCAATACCTCCAGCCATTCCGCGCCAACTCATAACCGCAGCATTGGGAGCCAAACCACCCTCAAGAATTTCGTCCCATCCTATAATTTGACGACCTTTGGCATTAAGATATTTTTCCATCCGTTGAATAAAATAACTTTGCAAATGATGTTCATCGGTCAAATTATTTTCGTGAATTCGAGCTTGACATTTTTCGCAAGTTTTCCATCGGGTTTTGGGACATTCGTCGCCGCCAATATGGATATATTTCCCGGGGAAAAGCGTAATCACCTCATCCAAAACATCTTGAAGAAAAAAGAAAACCGAATCGTTACCTGCACAGAAAACATCATCGTAAACTCCCCAAGCCTGCCCCACTTCATGACTTTTTCCGGTACAGCTCAGCTGTGGATAAGCTGCCAAAGCAGCCAAACTATGACCCGGCATTTCAATTTCAGGAACAATGGTAATATGATGTTGTGCTGCAAAAGCTACCACTTCACGTATTTGATCTTGGGTATAAAAACCTCCATAAGGAATGGTGTCAAATTTTTTATCGCTATAGGGTCCAACCATACTTCCTGACCTGTACGCACTTACAGAAGTAAGCTTGGGATATTTCTTGATTTCAACTCGCCAACCTTGATCATCGGTTAAATGCCAATGAAAAACGTTCATTTTGTATAAGCTCATGAGTTGGATATATCGTTTCACTTCATCCACAGTAAAAAAATGTCGACTGCAATCCAGATGCATTCCACGCCACGCAAACTGCGGCTTATCGAGAATCAAAAGCGCAGGAAGTTGCTGATTTGAAGCAGTTTCAATGAGTTGAATTAAACTTTGAAAAGCATAGAAAAAACCAGTATTGGACGAAGCTGTAAGGAAAATGGATTGAGGAGTAATTTCTAATCCATAAGCGGCGGTGTCCATAGTGGGATCGATGATAAGATCAATATGAGTTAGGGATTTATCGATACGAAATTGGTATTTAATTTCAGTTGCATTCCAGAGTTTTATACTTTGCGCAAAAAGCTTCATTTCCACCTCAGCAATGGCATTTTTTTGACCTAACTTTACGTCCATAAATACAATTTGAGTGCCTGTTTTTTGACCAATCCTATACGTAATTATAGGAGTTAATGCAATAGTCCCTTGCTTCATAATCAATTGATTAGGCATAGGTATCAAGGCTGGTGTTGTTAGGTTTTGAGCTGTCAAAAAGCCACTCACGAAAAGAGTAAATAATACAATTATGGAACGCATAGTTATTTAAATTTAAAAGGCCGAATTTATAGAAAAATGTGAATGAACAAAAACAAAAAGTAAGCAAAGAGCATTGATAAATAAAACTATATATGGAAATTCAATAGCGTTGTTAGTCAGAATAAACGTTAAAGATTCCACAATGCTTCTGTCCACGATAGCTCCCGTTCCAATAGATATCGGGGGCTATCTTTGACGTGGGCATTCTTAACGTAAACGAAAGTTGGACAAAACCGCTTAAAATGAACTATATTTAGTCAATAACAATCATTTTAAAAGCAGCCCATTTGATAAGGGAATATTTTAGATATTTGCTTATTCAAAAATTACCCACATGAAATCGAAAAAAGAAATCATCAACAACTGGTTGCCACGCTACACTGGACTTCAATTAGAGGAATTTGGAAGTTATATTTTACTTACCAATTTCAATAATTATGTCGAATTATTCGCCGATATTATGAATGTTGACGTAAAAGGACACGACAAAGCCATGCTAAACGCCACCAGCGATAATATTACCATTATCAATTTTGGAATGGGCAGCGCCAATGCTGCCACCATTATGGATCTTTTAGGTGCTATTGAACCCAAAGCAGTTCTGTTTTTGGGGAAATGTGGTGGTTTAAAAGAATTTAACCAATTAGGCGATTACATACTCCCCATTGCTGCCATCAGAGGTGAGGGTACTTCAAATGATTATTTTCCACCTGAAATACCTGCTTTACCCAGTTTTGCCTTACAAAAAGCCATCAGTACCACCATTCGTGAATTCAATCGCGATTATTTCACAGGTGCCGTTTATACAACCAACCGCAGGGTTTGGGAACATGATGATAAGTTTAAAGACTATCTCACTTCAACTCGCGCCATGGGCATCGATATGGAAACAGCCACCATTTTTTCAGTGGGTTTTTTCAACCATATTTCCACAGGAGCCTTGTTGCTGGTTTCTGATCAACCCATGATTTCATCGGGCATTAAAACCGATAAAAGCGACCAAATTGTCACTCAAAACTTTGTTCAAGAACATATTCAAATTGGCATTGAATCGCTACGCCAACTCATTGATAGAAAACAAACTGTGAAACATCTTAAATTTGGATAACAACCCAATCCATGACTTATCCCGAAATTATTGCTCAAATTAAGAATCGAGTATTCTCACCCATCTATTATTTACATGGCGAAGAATCTTATTATATCGACGAAATTTGTGAAGCCATTAGTCAAAGCGTGCTCAATGAAATGGAGCGCGATTTTAATCAGACCGTGGTTTACGGTCGAGATGTGGATATGGCCAACCTCATTAGCATGGCCAAACGTTTTCCCATGATGGCTTCTCATCAAGTAATTTTAGTGAAAGAAGCCCAAGATCTTAAAAAAATCGACGACCTCCTGCCCTACGCCGAGAACCCCCAGCCCAGCACAATTTTGGTTTTTTGCCATAAATACGGGAAACTGGATGGGCGCAAAAAAGTTGCAACTAAAATCAATAAATCGTTTATTCTATACGAATCTAAAAAACTCTACGACAATCAAATAGCAGGCTGGATTTCGGAATATTTCAAGTCAAAAGGGTTTAACATCACCCCCAATGCCTCCATGATGTTGAGCGAATACCTGGGAAATGACCTTTCAAAGATTGCCAATGAAGTGGAAAAACTACTTATTGGGCTTAAATCTGGAGGCATCGTTGACAAACAAGAGGTTCAGGATAAAATTGGAATTTCGAAAGATTATAATGTCTTTGAGTTGCAACGAGCCCTTGGAACCAAAAACATCCTTAGAGCCAATCAAATTATTCAATACTTTGCCTCAGACCCCAAAAACCACCCTCTGGTGATGGTGCTCCCCATTCTCTACAATTACTTCGTTAACCTGGGTATCATTCACACCCTCTCCGACAAAAGTCAACGATCGGTAGCAAGTGCATTGAGCATCAACCCGTTCTTTGTAAACGATATGCTTACCGCTGCACAAAACTATCCCTTTTCAAAAATCGTTAAAATCATGAATTATCTTCATGACTACGATGCCCGTTCCAAAGGAGTTGGCAACAGTAGCACCAATGATGCCGATTTGATGAAAGAACTGATTTTTAAAATTCTCCATTGATTATGCAACAATTATTTAGCTATATAGGACTGATTTTCATTTATTTATTATCTCTTTTACCCCACTGGATTTTATATGGACTGAGCGATTTTATATTTATTGCCGTGTATCGATTGGTGGGTTACCGACGCAAAGTGGTATATGAAAACCTTAAGAATAGTTTCCCCAACAAAACAGAGAATCAACTCCATGAGATAGAAGAAGACTTTTATCACAACCTTACCGATATCATGATTGAAACCATCAAAGAATTTACCATCAGTAAGCGCTCCATTAAAAAACGATTCAAATTTACTAATCCAGAGCTTTTTCAGCACTATTTCGATAAAGGACAAAGTGTGATGATGATGATGGGCCATTACAATAACTGGGAATATGGAGTAACTGCGCCTTTGTGGGTTCCTCAGGAATGTTGGGCTGTGTATGGCAAACTTGAAAACTCCGTAATGGATCATTATTTGGTCAAAACCCGTGAGCGTTTTGGTTTCACCCTTTATCCCATGGAGAAAACCTACGACGTGATGCTTAACCACAGTCAAGGCAACAAACTCTACATGTTTATGGCCGATCAAAGTCCACATCATGCCAAAATCAAATACTGGCTGCCCTTTTTAAACCAAGAAACTCCTGTGCATTTGGGTGCCGAAAAGCTTTCAAAAAAGCTTAACTTAGCCGTGGTTTTTATTGATATTCAAAGAGTAAGACGAGGCTTCTATGAAATTACGGCACAAACACTTTTTGATAATCCAACCCAAACTGCTGATTATGAAATCACCACCAAATATTTTGAGGTTTTGGAAAAGGTAATTCAAAAGAATCCAGCCAGTTGGCTTTGGAGTCATAAAAGATGGAAGTACAAAAAAGGAGTACAGTATTAACCTAACATTCAAAAAATTGAAAACTGCTGAAACAGAGAAAAGTAATGTGGCCCTTTTATCAATGGTGGCGGCATTTTTTCTTACCCTATTTAAAATAATAGTGGCCGTTCTCACAGGCAGTTTGGGTATTTTAAGCGAAGCTTTACATTCGGCCTTGGATTTGGTAGCCGCTGGAATTACATGGTTTGCGGTTAAACTTTCAGACAAACCTGCCGACCAGGACCATCATTATGGCCATGGGAAAATTGAAAACCTCTCTGCCCTCATCGAAGCCATCCTTCTGCTAATCACAAGTATTTGGATTATTTATGAAGCCATTCAGCGCCTTTCTACTGGAAATCATCAAATTGAAGTAAGCATCTGGGCCTATGTGGTAGTGATGGTAAGCATAGTTGTAGATATCAGTAGAAGCAGAGCCTTAATGCGTGTGGCTAAAAAACACAACAGCCAAGCTTTGGAGGCTGATGCCCTTCATTTTAGTACCGATATATGGAGTTCTGCTGTTGTTTTACTCGGCCTTATGGGAGCTCAAACAGGTTGGTTAATGGCCGATAGTATTGCCGCCCTTTTTGTAGCCATCATTGTTATTTATGTTGCTTTTCAGTTGGGCAAGCGCTCCATAAATGTATTGTTGGATC
>DZDC01000070.1 GCA_022736595.1 Draconibacterium orientale
GGCTCAGCTCACGCCGAAGTCTCAGCACATCGCAATACATCGCTCTGCGGTGAAAAATATTTGAATTCTACCATTTTTATAGGAATGAGAACCTTGTTAAGTTTATACCATATCAATATTATTTTTCTTCAAACTAGTTCCCAATTTCGGGTCAATTTGCTTATTTTTGCATTTCAAATTCTAAAATTATGTTAGCTCTAGGAGATACTGTAAAAGTGCATTATACTGGTAAATATCTTGATGGAAAGGTATTTGATACCACTAAAAATAAAGAACCAATTTTGTTTACCATTGGCGACGAAATGATGATTCCTGGCTTTGAAGAAGCTGTGATGGAAATGAAAGCCGGACAAAAGAAAAAGGTGACCATAGCGGCCAAAGATGCTTATGGTGATTTTGATCCTGAGTTGGTGGTGCAAGTGGATCGGAAATCGCATTTTGGCGATAAAGAAATTAAAGTTGGTGATGCCATTCAAATACCTGCCAGTGATGATGTTATGGTGTTTGTAGTTAAAGCCATTGATGATAAAAATGTTACCCTTGACGGAAACTCCCACTTGGCAGGAAAAGATTTAATTTTCGAAATTGAACTTTTAGAAATAGTTCAGGGCGGCGGTTACGATACCAGCTATTCTGATTTTGAAAGTTGGACAGGTCAAGCTATTGACGATGAAGATTTGGAAGCTTTCATGGGCAATGGAGATGACCCAGAGGAAGGCGAAAGTTTTGACGATGAGTTTGGGGGAAGCGAAAATTACAGCAGCGAATACGATTATTAAATAACCTCAAAAGTGAGGGGTTTTGCCCTTAAATTAAAGGTTAAATTTTAATAACTCAATTTTTAGTTAAAAATATTGAGTAATTTTGCATCACATTTTAAAGTATAGTTTAAATCATTAAATATCAGTCTATGAAGAAAGTAAAAGTTGCCATAAATGGATTTGGCCGCATTGGAAGAATCACTTTCCGTGCATTATTGAAAAAAGAAAATGTAGAAGTAGTTGCATTCAACGATCTTACCGATACTAAAACCTTAGGACATTTGTTTAAATACGATTCAGTACACGGAAAGTTTAATGGTACTGTTGAAGTAGATGGCGAATTTCTGATTATCAATGGAAAACGCATTCGTGTGTATGCTGAGCGTGATCCTCAAAACCTTCCTTGGGGCGAACTTGGCGTTGATATCGTTGCAGAGTGTACCGGAATTTTCCGTCGTCGCGATTTGCTCGAAAAACACATTAAAGCAGGAGCTAAAAAAGTGTTGCTTAGTGTTCCTTCTGATAAACCTGAAGATGTGGACGCTACCATCGTTCTCGGTGTTAACGATGAAAAACTCAAAGCTGAACATCTCTTGGTATCTAACGCATCTTGCACCACCAATTGTTTGTCGCCTATAGCAAAAGTACTTCACGATAACTTTGGGATAAAAACCGGTTTGATGAATACAATTCACTCTTATACCAACGATCAAATTATTTTGGATTCACCTCACAAAGATTTACGCCGTGCTCGTGCTGCAGCGGTAAGTATTATCCCAACCAGTACCGGAGCTGCTAAAGCCATTGGTTTGGTAATTCCTGAATTGGAAGGTAAGCTCCATGGTTTAGCCATGCGTGTTCCAACTCCCGACGGAAGCGTGGTGGATTTAACTTGCGAGGTTGAAAAAACTACCACAGTTGAAGCCATCAATGAAGCTATGAAAATAGCCGCTGAAGGTCCCATGAAAGGTATTTTAGAATACGTGACTGACCCTATTGTAAGTATTGATATTGTTGGAAATCCTCACTCATCTATCTTTGATTCTGGACTTACCATGGTTAAGGGTAATTTGGTGAAAGTTGTTTCTTGGTACGACAATGAAAATGGTTACTCCAACCGTTTAGCCGACTTGCTTGAAAAAATGGGTAGCATGTAATGCAAATTTATGATAAAAAAAACAGAGCCCCGATTGTGCAAGCAATCGGGGCTCTGTTTTTTAAACTAAATATTTGAGTTCAAGGGTTAGCTTATAAACTCAATATGTTGTTTTTTTGTGATTTTCTCACAATGATGACATTTTACTTTGATATCAGTTTTATCAACTACCGTGAATCGAGTAGTTACATGTTCGTGATTGGTAATGCATTTAGGATTAAAGCATTTGATTAAACCCACCACTTCATCAGGAATACTAACTCCTGTTTTCTTAACCACTTCATAATTACGTATTTCGATAAGCGTTGCGGTTGGAGCCACCATTGCAATCTTATTGATTTCAGTGTCTTCAAAAAACCGGTTGGAAACTTTAATAATTCCTTTCTTTCCAAATTTTTTGCTATCCAAATTTGCACCAAAATAAATTTGATCGTTGAAGTTTTCCAAGTTCAAAATTCGCATTACTTGCAACACATGTCCTTGGGGAATATGATCAATCACGGTTCCATTTTCTATAGCTGATACCTTGAGCTCTGTTTTCTTGTTTTCCATATCTAATATTCTTAAATCTATTTTAAACCTAAAATACTGGCCAATAAGGCTTGGCGTACAAATACTCCATTCTGAGCTTGTTGAAAATAATATGCCTTGGGATTGCTATCCACATTTTGATTGATTTCGTTTACACGAGGAAAGGGATGCAAAACTTTGATGTTGTTTTTTGAATTTTCCAACATGCTATTTTCAAGGATGTAAGCGTTTTTAACTCGTTCGTATTCAAGTTGATCGGCAAAACGTTCGCGTTGAATTCGAGTCATGTAAAGGATGTCGGCTTTTCCAATTACATCATTAATGTCTTCGTATTGGTGATAATGTAAACCAGCACTGATAATAAAGTCTTTGATGCTTCTTGGAAGTTTCAATTCCATAGGTGAAACGAGGTGAAAACGAGTGTTTTTAAACATGGTCATGGCGATAACCAAGCTGTGAACAGTACGTCCGTACTTCAAATCTCCAACAAAAGCAATATCAAGATTATCCAGTGTTCCTTGGGTTTTTTGAATGGAATAAAGGTCGAGTAGGCATTGGGTTGGGTGTTGGTTTGCACCATCTCCAGCGTTTATAACAGGAGTGCCATTGAGCTCGCTCGCAAAACGGGCACTTCCCTCAAGGGGATGACGCATTACAATGAGATCACTGTAAAGAGAAACGGTTTCAATGGTGTCACGGAGGGTTTCGCCCTTGGATACACTGGAGTTTGAACTGTCCGAAAAACCAATAACTCGGCCTCCCAATTGATTGATGGCACTTTCAAAGCTAAGACGAGTGCGGGTTGAGGGTTCAAAAAAAAGCGTTGCAATCACATAATTGCTCAGAATTTTCTGACGTGGATTGGCTTCAAACTCTTCAGCAAGCTTGAGGATATGCAATATCTCTTCCTTGCTGTAGTCGTTGATGGAGATTAGACTTCTGTTTTTCATCATATTGAGTTAAAATGTTAAGCAAAAAAAAAGCTACTTTTAAAAAGCAGCTTTAGGGAAATATATTTGGTTATGAATGGAACGAATAGACAAAACTCCCTGATTGGAAAATCTACCAAATAGAATGTTTGAACTACTCATTTTCTTGATACGTTAAGATTCGATTTTAATAAGCTCCACTTCAAATACCAATGCCTGATGCGGCCCAATATCATTGCCTGCGCCTCTTTCGCCATAAGCTAAATCAGAGGGAATGAATAATCGGTATTTGCTGCCTTCGTTCATCAACTGCAAGGCCTCGGTCCAACCTTTGATTACGCCATTTAAAGGAAAGGTAGCAGGTTGTCCTCGCTGCACCGAACTATCAAAAACTTTTCCGTTGGGCAAACTGCCGTGGTAATGTGTGGTGACTTGATCAGTAATTTTTGGCTTGCGACCATTGCCTTCGATTATCACTTCGTACTGAAGTCCACTAGGTAGTACAGTCACCCCTTGTCTCTTTGCATTCTCAGCTAAAAAAACATCTCCTTCGGTACGCAAATGTTTGGTTTGTTCGGCTTGAACTCGCTGAAACTCTTCACTTAAAATGCTATTCACTTCTTCAGCAGAAAGCTTCAGTTGACCACTCTCAAGGTCATGAAATGCTTCGATAAAAGATTGAAAATGGGTTATTTTAAAACCTTGCTGTTTTAAACTTTCTGCAATATTAACTCCGAGACTATAATCGACTTTGTTCATGGTTTGAATTGTTGCATGCAAAGATATCATTTGCTTTTGCATTATTTTTAACACCGATTAGAATAAAATTAACAAATTGTAAACATTTGCTAACTTCTGAAAATGGGTGGCTTTAAAAAATTAAATTTGCAATTATTTTATTTTTGTTTGTTTAAGTTGTTTTTTTGTATATTTCCATCATCGAAAATATAACTGTAAAAAGTTACATATTGCAATATATCAGTCATTTACTTATTTCCATAATCAATAACTATGTCGTTTCTGAAGTTTGATAAAGATAAACTGATAAACTTATCCTACTCTTTGGAGCGGGAGCTCATCAGATCAAATAGGAGAGGAGCCTATTTAAGCACCACAATCATTAGAAGTAATACACGAAAATATCACGGACTTTTGGTGGCTCCACAGCCAGCCATTGACGACGAATTACACGTGCTTTTATCTTCGCTTGATCCCACGGTTGTGCAACATGATGCCAGTTTTAATCTGGGCATTCATTTATATCCTAACGGGGTTTACAGTCCCAAGGGTCATAAATATGTTCGTGAGGTAAACCTTGATCCCATTCCTTATATTATATACCGAGTTGGAGGTGTTATCTTAAAAGTGGAAGCTTTATTTTCTTCCACCTCAGATCGTATGATGCTGCGCTATACGCTTATAGAAGCTCATTCCGAAACCAAACTTCAATTGCGTCCTTACCTTGCTTTTAGGTCGCGGCATGCCTTGAGCAAAGCCAATGAATTTGCCAATACTAAATTTACACCTTCTATTCAAGGGGTGATGTTTAAACTTTATCAAGGCTATACACCTTTATATTTGCAATTAAGCAAAAAGGCTGAATACATTCATTCTCCCAATTGGTATTTCGATTTGGTTTACTTTAGGGAAGAAGAAAGAGGCTATGAAAGCACCGAAGATCTTATGGTTCCAGGATATTTTGAGTTTCCAATCAAGATGGGAGAATCTGTAGTTATTGCCGGTGGTACCACCGAAATGGAAAAACCACAAAGCCTTTTAAAAGAGTTTGATCAAGAATTGAAGCGGCGGATTCCACGCGATAGTTTTATCAATAGTTTGCGCAATAGTGCTAGCCAGTTTATTGACCAACGTGATGGTCGCACTGAGATTGTGGCAGGTTACCCTTGGTTTGGAAGCTGGGGAAGAGATACCTTGGTTGCATTACCTGGCATAACTTTAATTAATGGCGACTTCAAAACTTTTGAAAGTGTTCTGGATACATTACTCAAGAATATGAATGGCCCTTTGATTGCCAATTTGGGACAAAAACATTTAGCTGCATACAACAGTGTAGATACTTCATTGTGGTTGTTTTGGACCTTGCAACAATACATTGCATTTGGAGGTGTCAAAGATAAAGTTTGGAAAAAATATGGTCCTACATTAAAACTTATACTAAGAGGTTACCGCGCAGGTACACTTTACAATATTAATATGCAAGAAAACGGGTTGGTTTACGCAGCTGAGAACGGACTTGCACTTACCTGGATGGACGCCATCAGCATGGGTAAACCTGTGACTGCACGTATGGGATATGCTGTTGAAGTCAATGCATTGGCTTACAATGCTATAAAGTTTACTTTGGAAATGGCTGCCGAATTCAAAGATCATAAATTTGTATCAGAATTTGCCTCAATTGCAGAAGTTTTTCCAAAGGCTTTTGAAGAAATGTTTTGGAATGATAAGTACAATTACCTCGCTGATTATGTGAATGGCGATTATAAAGATTGGGCCATCAGACCCAATATGCTTTTTGCGGTGAGTTTGCCCTTTAGCCCTTTACAACCCCTACATAAAAAGGCGGTACTTAGCATTATTGAAAGAGAATTGCTTACCATTAGAGGTCTCAGAACCTTAAGCCCTAACCATAGTGATTATGAAGGGCAATATACTGGAAACGCTTCGGAGCGAGATGCACAATACCATCAAGGAACGGTTTGGCCATGGTTGATGGGAGCGATGGTGGATGCTTACTTAAAAACTTTTGGAGCAGCCGGTTTACGTAAAATGGAATGGCATCTCGAAAAATTTGAAGAGGTAATGAACGAATATGGTATTGCTTCCATTTCCGAAATTTATGACGGTGATCCACCTCACCAAGCCAAAGGCGCTATTTCTCAAGCTTGGAGTGTGGCTGAAGTACTTAGAGCTTTAAAAGTTGTTGAAAATTTTAAATCTCAATTGGAAAAGCAATAGTACTTTTTAATTGAAGTTAATATGCTGTTAAATAGCTATTTAGTAGTTTTTAAATATTGAATTTATGAAAATATTAATGTTTGGCTGGGAGTTTCCTCCTCATATTACAGGCGGTTTGGGAACAGCCTGTTATGGCCTTACAAAGGGGTTGATGAACCATGGCCATGACGTGGTTTTTGTGGTTCCTAAAGCGTATGGTGATGAGTCTGAAGATATTCGCTTGGTAAACGCGAGCAATGTCGCTCTTGATATGCGTAATAAGATATTCGCTGAATATTGGGAAAACATTCAATATATCGAGATCAATTCTACCTTGGTGCCTTATACCAACGAAGATGAATTTTATCGAATTACCCGCAATCAAGAAAATCATCTTACCAACGAAAATGAATCCGTTTTTTCACAGCACTTTACTTTTTCTGGTAAATACGGTCAGAACCTGATGGAAGAAGTAAAACGCTATGCTTTAATTGCTGCTCAAGTGGCCATGGATCATTCTCACGATATTATCCATGCCCACGACTGGCTTACCTATGAAGCAGGAATTGCTGCTAAAAGAGTAAGTGGAAAACCTTTGGTAGTACATATTCATGCCACAGAATTTGACCGCTCTGGCGAAAATGTCAACCAAGTGGTTTACGATATCGAACGCCGAGGCATGGAAGCCGCTGATCGAGTGATTGCCGTTAGTAATCTAACTCGTAATATCGTAATCAATCGATATGGAATTGATCCCGCAAAGGTGTTTACTGTTCATAACGCTGTAGAACCCTCTGATAAAGGAGAGTTTGCTGGATTGGAAAGAGGTGTAAATGAAAAGGTTGTTACTTTTCTTGGTAGAATCACCTTTCAAAAGGGGCCCGATTATTTTATCGAAGCAGCCCATAAAGTTTTAAAACGGGATCCCAACATACGTTTTGTTATGGCAGGGTCGGGCGATATGCTCAACAAGATGATACGACGTGTGGCCAAACTTAAAATAGCAACTCGTTTCCATTTTACAGGATTCCTTAAAGGTGCTGAGGTAGATCAAATGTTTGCACTGAGTGATGTATATGTAATGCCATCAGTTTCTGAACCTTTTGGTATTTCACCCTTGGAGGCCATGAGATCTAATGTACCCGTGATTATTTCAAAGCAATCAGGGGTTTCAGAGGTTTTGCACCATGCACTTAAGATCGACTTTTGGGATATTGATGCCATGGCAGACGCCATTTGGGGCTTGACTCATTACGATGGCTTATCTAAAATGTTCATTGCCTTGGGCAAAGAAGAAGTGGATCGTATGAAGTGGGATAACGCTGCTCTTAAAGTCGTTGATGTTTATTTAACTGTTTTATAATCTGAAAATTAAAAATACTAATATATGAAAGCTATTTGTTTTTATTTCCAAGTTCATCAACCATTTAGGTTGAAACACTATCGCTTTTTCGATATTGGAAAGGATCCTTATTATTTCGATGAGTTTCAGAATGAATTTATTGCACGTAGGGTAGCTGATAAGTGCTATTTACCTATGAATCAACTTCTTTTGGATTCAATAAATGAATTTGGAACAGCCTTTAAAGTAAGTTTCTCAATTTCAGGAACCGCCCTCGACCAGTTTGAACGGTACACTCCTGAGGTTATTGAAAGTTTCCGTCGTTTGGCACAAAGCGGTTGTGTCGAATTTTTGAGTGAAACTTACACGCACTCCTTATCTGCTCTGAAGTCGAAAGAAGAATTTACCATGCAAGTGGAGAAGCATAAGGCACGTATTTTTGAATTGTTTGGAGTGGTTCCCACTGCATTCCGTAACACTGAGTTGATTTATTCTGATCAAATTGGTGCTATGGTGGCCGATATGGGTTTCAATACCATGCTAACTGAAGGAGCTAAGCATATTTTAGGTTGGAAATCGCCAAACTATCTTTATACCAACAGCATCAACCCAAAACTAAAGATGCTGCTTAAAAACTTCCGGTTGAGCGATGACATCGCTTTTCGCTTTTCGCAACAAAGTTGGCCTTCATGGCCTCTCACTACTGAAAAGTTTGTGGGCTGGCTCAACGAAATTGACGGAAGAGAAGAAGTGATTAATCTCTTTATGGATTATGAAACCTTTGGCGAACATCAATGGCCCGAAACTGGTATTTTCGAATTTATGAGAGCATTGCCAGGTCGTGTACTAAGTCATTCCCATTTTCGTTTTCATACCCCGTCAGAAGTTAGTGCAGCACTGCAACCTGTGGCTCCCATTCATGTTCCTCACCCCATCAGTTGGGCCGATGAGGAGCGCGATTTAACGGCTTGGTTGGGAAATGAACTTCAAGATGAGGCTTTTGATAAACTTTATCAATTGGAACCTTTTGTTCGCAAATGCACCGATCGAAAAATGATTCAAGATTGGCAATATTTGCAGACCTCCGACCATTTTTACTATATGTGTACCAAATGGTTTAGCGATGGCGATGTGCATAAATATTTCAATCCTTACGGTACTCCATACGATGCGTTTATTAATTATATGAACGTACTTTCTGACTTTGAAATTCGAATCAAAGCTTGTGCTGAAAATTACAAAGAAGAAGTTGAAACTCCCAAAGTTGCAAAAGCAATTGCACCTAAAACGGAAACTCCAAAAAAGACAAAAAAGAAGGCTTAATAATCTTCAATGACGTTATAAAATTTAAAGGCTACTTATGGTAGCCTTTTTTTTAAACCGAAAAATATTCAGTTTACAGAAACACTGTTGTCCGGTTAAATCTGATTAAAAAGGCTGTAATGCTTGGTACATCTTGTCCCTACGGGACTTTATTGCTGCGGGAGGTTACTTTTAATTCTACCAATATTACGTCCCTTACGGGACTGTCCCGGAGGGACAAGATATTGGTAGAAAGTATATTACAGAATTATTAAAAGTCCCGTAGGGACGATATATGATTTTACACGGACACCAATGTTTCAGAAATTAACCTTCAATTTTATACCAATTGTAATTATATTTTAGTCCATACTAAAATATAATTTTACAATGGTCAATGCCGATATATCATGAAAATAACTCAATGAGACCTTGCCGAAATTGGACTATATTGAATGTATCATCGGTATTATTCTTCTCTGAGCAATCCTTTTTCTTTTAAAATTTCGAAAAAGGCTTCTCTATAGGTATCGCTAATGGGTAGGAGGTCGTTGGCAATCTTAATTCGGTTGCGTTCAATGCTTTCAATTTTGTTGAATGGAACCAGATACGATTTATGAATTCTGAAAAACTGACCTTTAGGCAGCATTTCTTCCATTTTTTTGAAATTAGAAAGGGTCATGATGTTTCCTAATTTGGTTCGTACCATGAGGTAATCTTTCATTCCTTGGATAAACAGAATGTCGTTAAACGCCACTTTCTGCATTCGGTATTCCGTTTTAATGAAGACAAAATTTTGTTCTAATGCATCTTTTTTATTATCGATAATCACTGAACTCACAGGTTGATCTGATTGGGCAATTTTATTCACTGCTTGCATAAACCGAGTGAAAGTAAAAGGTTTGAGAAGATAGTCAGCGACATCCAATTCGTAACCCTTAAGTGCAAATTGATCATAAGCAGTAGTGAAAATTACTTTGGGTTTTTTCTTAAGTATTTCCAATACTTGAATTCCAGTAAGGTCACTCATCTGAATGTCGAGAAACATTAAGTCAACATGGTTTGCATTAATAAATTCGATGGCTTGAAGTCCATTTTCAAAGCTGCCGGCAAGCTCAAGAAAGGGGACCTTTTGAATAAATGATTTCATTTTTTCTAAGGCCAGAGGCTCGTCGTCAACTGCAATGCATCTTATTTTAAATTCCGAGGTGTTGGTGCTCATTTTAGGTCAATTTTAAGTTCTACATGATAGGTGTCGTCAACCTCTTGGATGTTAAGTTGATGTTGGGAAGGATATAAAATTTCTAACCTTCGCTTGACGTTGTGCAATCCAATTCCTCCAACTTCGTCTTTCAGCTGATTGGGGTTGACGTGGTTAAAGCAACTAAAATAAATTTGGTTTTCGGTGATGATAAGTTGAATTAATATCCCTGGAGCAGCTACTGATTTATTACCATGTTTTATGGCATTTTCAACAAAAGGAACAAAAAGCAAAGCGCCAATGGTTTGTTTGTCAATGGTGCCTTCTTGAGTGAAGCTAATGAAGTCTTTTTGCGAATATCTCAATGACTGTAAGGCTATCATATTGTTGAGGTATTCCACTTCACGACTTAAAAAAACAATTCCACTTTGAGCTTCATAAATCATATATCGCATTAAATCAGATAGTTTCATAATTGATTCAGAAGCTTTGTCGGGATTGGAATAGATTAAACTATCAATATTGTTTAAGGTGTTAAATAAAAAATGTGGGTTAACTTGCATTTTAAGCATATCAAGTTCACTCTTAAGGCTTTGACTTTCAAGTTCCTGCTGGTGATTTCGTATATCAAACCAACGCATGATGAGTTTTATAGCCGCGGCTACTACCACAATGCTGTTGGTAGAAATAAGATAATCGAAATAGGTAAATCCCCAAAAACTTATTTTTCCGACATATTCAGCAAAATACAAAGGAACATAGAAATAGACAAAAACGATACGAGCCACCAAAGAGAAGGTAAAGGCTAACGCACTGATTGATAATATGTATCGAAGGATATGTCCTCGATAGAGAAACAATGGCATCAGAACATATAAATTGATATAGGTAGCAAGAAGATCTACAGGCAAGAAGAATAACAAGCTTGATGAAACAAGGTATCCAAAAGATTCTTCGGGAAAATTAATTTTACTCAAAATGGAGAATCCCATCAAGTAGCTAAGCCAAAAAATAAAATGTCGGGCAAACTTAAATCCGAAATCGGCACTTCGGGTGAAGGTATTAATATTGGTTATTTGACTGCGAAAGTTAGAATTGGAGTAAATCACACGTACAAAAAGTATGGCAGCGGCAACAAACAAAACAGCAATTATAGGAAGGCTATCTTTGATGTTGAACATAAAAATTCCCATTAATATTAACAAAATGCCAAGGCTAACCAAGGCGGTTGCATTATTGATGTGAGGTAATTTAAAGTTGTTCTTCATGAAGGGTTTAAAGTTTATTTAGAATTGTTTGTGCAATGCAAAATAGCAAAGGATTTTACCATAAGAATTTTCAATTAAAGCACGCCTAAAGTGATATGGGTATAATGAATAGTGCAAAATTAATCATAAGTGCGGTTAAGCTAAAAATTAAAATAATTCCTAAAATGCAGCTTAGGTTTTTGTTTTCAATAATATAGTTGAGAATACTTGATTTGGCAAATTGACGAATAAACACCAACAAGGTTCCAATAAAGCTTAAAATGGATACGCCAATGCCGGCAAAAATATTATCAAATGTGTAAACAACGGGCATTCCGAAGTTTAGACTAATAACTAAACTAAAGAAGCTTATTGAAAGATAAAAGAGAAACGCAGCCATGCTTTGTTGATTTTAAGAGGTCTAAAGTACTTGTATTTGGAGTTAATTTCAAATCAAATATACCAAATCATAAGAATAATCGCCCAAATTACTCATTTTGAATATCATCAAGTAAATTTTGTACTTGGCCTTTTTAGATATGTTGTATTTAATGGAGATTAAGGATTGATTTGAGACCGTTGCAAAACTTTTTTGGCGAAAAGATTTTAGGCGGTAGGAAAATTTAAACTGGAGTTAACCTATTGTTAATGAGGATTGAAATTTTTCGACAACGACAAAGCTTGAAGTCAAAAAAGTTAAAATCTTATATTTAAGATAATTTTGCAACGGTCTCGATTTGGTATTATTAAAAACGGGTCAATTATTCGAAGTTGAATATAATTTGGCTCTAAAATTAAGCTTTGGTCGAGAAAATTGAGCTGAAGGTAGATTTGATTTTTTAGTTTTTCTTACAGTGCTTATTCTTGCAAAATAAATTGTGGAATTTAGAGAAATATCAATGATAAGGATAAGAAATATTGTTTTAGTAACTTCAGTGTTATAGTTTAGATAGTAATTTTGCATTTTAAATTCAGAGTAACAAAAGATGTATAGTTCTCGTCTGAATCACTGATTTCCGTTCAATAAATATTTGCAATTTGCCCATCCCGGGTTTAAATATGATGGCAAAAGAATTTCGCACATTCTATTGACCAAACCCTGTTAGTTTTATGTTAGACAAGCCATCTTCTTCCCGATAGATGGCTTTTTTTTTGTTAGTTTTTGCTTAGTACATGACAAAAAGTTACAATAGATTTAAGATTCAACTATATTG
>DZDC01000198.1 GCA_022736595.1 Draconibacterium orientale
GTATACCCCCAATAATCCCACCTAACATTGCCTAAAAACTCTTATTAAACTCCTTGACTCAATTAACCAAGGGGATATTAATGAATAAAGAGATGAGTCTTCAGGACAGGCATAATTACTGCGTTGCTTGGGAGAAATCAGGGAAGAGCAGAATAGCATTTTGTAGAGCCCATGGCATTGCTCCTTCCACATTTCAAGGCTGGTATCATCAGTACAGAACAGAGCGCTCAAGCGAGATGCTATTTTCTCCAATGGTATCTGAGTCACCAGTCCCTGTACTAAAAGAGAGTCATGATGTGCAGTGTGAAATCCGATTTCCTAATGAGACGCAACTTTTTATATCGCTTCAGGAGAGTGCACTGGTTTCTATTATTCAGGGGATTTGCCATGCAGCTACAGCTATACGGTAAAAAAATCTGGGTGTATCGAAGCGCTATTGATTTCAGGCGGTCAATCGATGGATTAAGTAGCTTAATCAGCAGTGAGCTGAAACAAAATCCCAAAGAAGGGGTTTATCTTTTTTATAATCGTCACCGCGATAAAATCAAAGGTCTTTCCTGGCATAAGAATGGTTTTGTATTATTCTACAAACGCATGGAGTCCGGTCGCTTTTCTATGCACTTCAATAAAATCTCTGGGGTGATGGAAGTCAATGTTGATGAATTTGGTTGGCTATTGGCAGGTCTTGAGTGGCAAAAGATGAGGGGATGGAAGGAGCTTTCTTACGATAAATTCAGTTAAAAAAACCAAATAAATCTTGACAGGGTTTTTTGTGATTTTTTGAATTTTTATAGGCGGTGCTTCATTCAGCTGTTGGTACCTTTGAGCCCCGCCATAATTCAAAATGAAGCGACGATTTAAAATAAGGAGCCCTCCAGCGAATGTGAAAAAATAGCATGCCCCATAACGCATCTATAGAAGAAAAAATAGGCTCATAAAAGCCATGATATGATAACGGCACCTAAATAACCTTTATGATGTCCCATGGTTTTTTCTGATTTTAATTTACTACAAGCCTATGCATTAAGAAGCCTGGAAGTGTGTCAACTGCATGAGCGCCTCTCTTCGCTTGAGGAGGAAATTGCGCGCCTGAAAGAAATGATTAAGGCACAACAAGATGCGTTGTTTGGTAAAAAAAGTGAAGCCAGTAAATCCAGCCAGGATGAGGAGTTGTCCGGTGAAGACACCCTAGGAAATAACACCCATGCTGGCACAACTTCGGTAGCAGCACATAGCAGAAAGACCAGGGGAAGCCGTACCCTGGATACTAAAAGCTTGCCAAAATATACCGTGATACATGATCTACCTCAGGAGCAAAAAGAGTGTGCTTGCTGTGGTAAGCTATTGCATTTTATTGGACAAGAAAAATCAGAGCAACTTGAAATCATTCCTTCACGGTACTGTATTATTGAACACCTACGGATGAAGTATGGGTGTCGTCCTTGTGACTCGATTGTGATGGCACCAAAACCAGCCGCACCGCTTCCCAAAGCTATTGCAGGCCCAAGTTTATTGACCGATGTTATTTTAAACAAATACCAATACCATCTTCCCCTATACAGACAATCTAAAATCATGAAGAGTTACGGCTTGACGATTTCGGATAAGACTTTATCCAATTGGGTCATGGACTCTGGTGAGGGGCTTTTGCAAGTGCATAATGCTTTATGGGTTATTCTAAAAAATCGATACCTGCAAGTCGATGAGACGCCGGTCAAGGTACTGGAAACCAATAAGAAAGGCTATGTATGGGCCTACTTTGCACCTAATGTTGGGAAAGGCTTGGTAGCTTTTGAGTTTAGCGAAGACCGACTGGGCTCTGTTGCTTCCACACGACTCAAGACATTTAATGGTCTATTACAAACAGATGGGTATTCGGGGTATAACGCATTGCGCAATAGAGAGGGGATAGTAGGTTTTGGCTGCTTATCTCACGCGCGCAGAAAATTTAGTGAAGTAGTTAAAGTCAGCAAGAGCAAAACTGGAATAGCTCAAGAAATGATAGATAGGATGAAGCCTTTATATTCCTTGGAAGCACGAATGCGAGAAGCATCCCTTAATCATCGCACTCGAAAAAGACTACGACAAAAGATAGCACGCCCTATTTTAAAAGACATTTATGCATGGCTTCGAACAGTTAAGCCCCAAGTGCTGCCAAAAAGCAAATTAGGTAAGGCTATTCAATATACTTTAAATCAATGGCCCTATTTAATTGCCTATCTCAATCATGGGATGGCAGAGATAGATACCAATTACGTTGAAAATAAAATCAGGGAAATAGCCCTTGGAAAGAAAAATTGGCTCTTTTTTGGAAATAAGGACTGCGGGAAAATTCATGCTTTGTTTTATAGTTTGATTATTAGCGCCATTATTAACGAGCTCAACCCAAGAGTCTACATTCATTACCTCTTAACAAAAATACATGACATAAGGCGTGGAACCATTGATCCTATAACTTTATTGCCAGATCGCATTGATTGTGATGCCTTAGAACAATTTGCTTTGGGGCAAATAGCATTTGGTCAAAAAATTATGGCAGAAGCAACAAGGTAATCCTCCAGTTAAAAAATCATAGGAAGCACAATATAGGCTCAATAAAGGTTTTGTTAGGTGGGATTATTGGGGGTATACATTTCAGGCGGTCAATCGATGGATTAAGTAGCTTAATCAGCAGTGAGCTGAAACA
>DZDC01000199.1 GCA_022736595.1 Draconibacterium orientale
GGGAGCGTTGCTTGAAAGCGGTGGTCCAGTTCATCTGCATCTCGACCAAAAACTGGCGTCCGTATTGATCTTTGCAGCGTACATCAACGACCGTAAATTTCTCCAAAAAAGTTTCAGGAATCATTTCTGGAGAAAGATACTCCAGCTCCACAATCTGTTGATCGCCTGGCAAAGGGAGCATCGAATTGAGGAAACTTTTGAGAATCTCAGGGTGTTGCCCGAATATCTTTTTGAAGATAACGTCGTTTTTAGGATCTAAATATCTCATAGCTATTTATTTGGGTCAAAGATAAAAGTTTTTTAGGTTGTAAGGGCATTCTTTTGAAGTTTTTATTCTTCATGGCTATATCTTCATTGAGTATGACAAAACCCATATTCATAATTTGAAATGGAAGCAGGTTCAAATATAGGTTTCATCAAAAAAAAGGTTCGGATTAATCCGAACCTAATTTGTTTTGTTACCGATATCTATTTACCGAGTATGAACTATTCGACGGGTAGCCATCTGATTTCCAACTCTCAGCTTTACAATATAAACCGAAGGTTTCAAATTCAAATCTTGTGCATTAATCATAAATTGGTGATCCCCTGCATTCAATTCTTCGTTCACCAAAATTGCAATGCGTTCACCTAAAGTATTAAATAATTCAATTTGAACTTTCTCGGTCTGAACTAAGTTGTACTTTAAAGTAGTGGTATTGTCGAAAGGATTAGGCTGAATACCAAAAGTTAAGGTTTGTTCTTGAGAGCTTATACCGTCAACCAAGGCGTCAATATAATTCTGTTTTACCGCTGAGTTGCTACCATTGGCATTGGTAACTGTTAACGAAACATGGTAAAGTCCAGCATTAGTGTATTGATGAACAGGATGTTGTTGAGTACTAGTTCCTCCATCACCAAAATTCCAGAACCAAGATTCAGGAGTTCCATTGCTGGTAATATCATAAAACTGCACGATTAAGGGCGCATAACCTTGAGTTAGATTAGCAGTGAAATCGGGCTGTAAAAGTTGACTTTGCACCATACCATTGTGTGCTGTGTTAGACCTTGAGCTGTTGTAATTGGTATTGGCTTTCGACGGATTGCAGCCTCCATTAGGATGAACAATTTCAACCATATAATAAACCAATCCCGACGGAGCAGTGTAATCGGTCCAGAGATAAGTATATGCAGAACTAGCTGACAATGAATCAACTTTTACAAATTGTAGGGTACTATCGGCGCGCCAAATAGCATAAGTTGCAGGTGTAAAACCTTCGTATGAATTCCAAATCAAGTTCCATGTGTTAGAGGTTTGTCCAGCATTCACAGTCAAATGCATGGTTCGGTGCGCTATGCTTTTTGCTGACTCATTACCACAACTATCTAAAATGGATATGGCATATTTCTCAGTCTTAACATTAGGGGTTGAAGCCAAATCAACAAAAGTGCTTAAGCTATCAAATGGTTGATTACCAATTAAATTCCATACATTTGAAACCGTGCTTTCCTTATAAATGTTGAATGAAACAATGGCTTGATTTGGGGTCTTGTCCCAAACTATGACATTCTTATTGGTTGCAGTATCTACCCCAACAACACATAATTGTTGTCCTGAATAAGGTTCTACAACGTTTACATTAATAGTATCTGAAGTTGCCGAGCATCCAAATTGATTGGTTACATTAACAAAATAACTTCCTGTAGAGGTAACATTAATCTGATTGTTGAACGATCCTGTACTCCACTGGCTTTGATAACCAAACCCGGCACTGAGACTCAAGGTATTGCCGGCGCAGAAAGTAGTATCGTTTCCTAAATGAACCACTGGATTAGCATGAACCGTTAAATTTTTGTAAGAACTACTGATAGTATTACACATATTAGTAGCTTTTAAATAATAGGTTCCTGCATTCAGAATTTGAACATTATTAATGGCATAAACAGAATTGTTAGCATTGGCGATGCTTTGACCATTTTTATACCATTGAAACACAATAGGCGAAGAACCAATTAAGTCTGCGTTAAAGCTTGTATTTTCTCCTACACAACGAGATGAATCACCTGATTGATATGTCATTATCAATAGCTTATTTACCAAAACATTTGAACTTAATGATTGTGCATTTCCACACATATTGGTTGCTTTTACTGAATATGCACCTGCATCCAAAGTATCAACATTAGGTATGCTTAAATAAGAATTGGTTGATCCAATGATTGGAGTTGAGCCAAAGTACCATTGATAATTCATGGGTGAAGAACCAGAAAAAACAGAATTAATAACTAAAGTTGACGCCTCACACACGGTTTGATTTCCACTGATGGAAATAACCACTGGAGCTTCATTAACCGTTAGACCCATATTTATGGACGTTACAGTACTGCATCCATTCGAGGCAATTAAGTAATAAGTACCTGCATCAGCACTATCAGCCGATGAAATTGTCAGCAAACTATTGGTGGCTGCACTGATTGAAGTTCCATTTTTATACCATTGGTAAGTGATGGGTGCAGTTCCACTTGCGGTTACACTAAAACTGGGTGATGTACCACTACATGCCGATTGTGACACACTCTGAGAACTCAAACTCACTCCAGTATTTACAATAAGTGCTGCTGTGTTGGTAGTAATATTTCCGCAGGCATTGGTGGCTACCATATAATAATTAGCAGCATCAGAAGTCGAACTTTGGCTGA
>DZDC01000071.1 GCA_022736595.1 Draconibacterium orientale
ATATTTTAGATAATTTTGCAACGGTCTCATGCTATATATCAGCCTAATGGACATAAAAAAGCTACTTTCATTTTTTTTTGAAAGCAGCTTTAGCTATAAAAAGATTCTTACTTTTTAGTAACGAAGGTGAAATTTACTCTTCCTCTTTTTTAAGGTAATCCAATACCCATCTGATTTGAGAATAACTAAAATTGTCGCCCAGCTTTTCTTTAAGCTGGGTGAGATTTTGCTCGAAATCCACTTCAATTAGGCTTACAATTTTGCTTAGTTTATCTTTTTCAATAAGTTCAAAAATATCCAATTCTCCCGATTTTATGAAATATCCCAAATGTCCTTCCACAGTTCCAACGGTAAGCGCTCGGGTTTGAGCAATTTCCTTGAGACTTTTCCCTTCTTTATAGAGCTCAAAGGTGAGGTACTGAGTTTTTACTTTTTTAGTTTTGGAGGTAATCTCTATTTTGGATGGTAAGGGTCGGTCAATCTCGTTTTCAGCCAAATAGTCTTCAATAATTTCCAGAATTTTTTTACCAAACGAACTTGCCTTTTTAGTGCTCACGCCATGAATTTTTTTCAACTCGCTCATGCTGGAAGGCAATTCGTTGGCAATTGCTATCAGTGTATTGTAATTCATTAGGTTATGTTCGTCTATATCAAAATATTCTGCCGTATCACGCCGCCAATATTTGAGTAAACTTAAGAGGTCGGGATGGAGGCAGGTTTCAGTTTCAATTTGTTTGCGGCTCTTAGTTTTTACTTCAATATTTTCGGCCAAAGCCAATGCTCTAAGATGCAGAAAATCTTTGATATTAAATTGTTTAGAGCAGTTGAGGTAGCCTTGTTGTTTTACCTTGATGAGCTGTAAAATCATGGATTTTAGTTCCTCAATTTGCTTCATAGCAGCCTTATTTTCAGTATGGAAACTGGCTTCTGAAATGGGTTTTAAAAGATGATCTTCTTGCCATTTGTGGTAGAATTCACCAGCTTTTTTGAGCCGTTCCAAAAGGTCTTGGTTCGATTCAAATTCGGCATGCATTGTCATCAGATTTTTGATTTGCCCCATGAATTTGTATCCAATGCTTTCAATTTCTACTAGGCTTTTTTCTAGGATGTTTTGTACCACCGATTCCAATTGTCCGTAAACCAATACATCTTTGTTGTTCAGTATTTTATGGATTTGCTGGAGCTGGTATTTGAGTTGTCTGTATTGCAGCAATTCCTCTATGAGCTCAAATTGGAACTTATTTTTCGACTCCAGCAACTGCTCGGCGGATGGAGGATTTTTATCGATTTTTTGGTTGAAACTCAGCACTTCGCGATCCACAATGATGGCTGAAGCAGGGATGCGAGAGCTTAAAACCAATCCTTCAAGACTCTTGCAACGACTTAGAGCTACATAGGTTTGTCCGTGGGCGAAGGCAGCAGCAGCATCAATGATGGCGTGTTCAAAAGTTAAGCCTTGGCTTTTGTGGATGGTAATGGCCCAAGCCAAGCGCAAAGGATATTGTATAAAAGTGCCCAGCACTTCTTCTTTTATTTCTTTGGTTTCTTCGTCGATGTTGTACTGAAAATTGTTCCATTCCTCGCGTGAAGTTTCAATCAATTCATTTTCACCAACTTCAACGTATATAAGTTGGTCATCCATTTCTACCACGGTGCCCATTTTCCCGTTGTAATACCTTTTTAATGGGCTGCTATCGTTTTTGATAAACATCACTTGGGCGCCAATCTTCAATCTTAGCAAATCCTCTGCGGGGTAATTGTTTTCATTAAAAACGCCTTTAACTTCTGATTTAAACGTTCTTAACTCTTCTTTAATTCTATCAAGTTGTTCTTCGTTGATTTGGTTGGCAGTATGGTTATGGGTGGTTAAGGTGATGTACCCTTCTTTTATTTTGGATGAAAAATCCTTATCAAAGCGCTGGTTGAGCAAGTCTGCACTTTCTGCATCAAGCTCATTGGACCTCACTTGATTGAGAATATGAATAAATTTTTCGTCGCTCTGGCGGTAAACATGGGTGAGGTTCACAGTTATATATCCCGATTGCTGCAAGGCATGACTGTTGAAGAAAAAGAGGCTGGGATAGTATTTTCCTAAGATTCTCAAATCGTCGTCTTTTACGATGGGTGAAAGCTGTTGCAGGTCGCCAATCATCAACAATTGCACGCCACCAAAGGGTTTTGTTCGGTCTTTATATTTACGCAGTACATCATCCACAGCATCGAGTAAGTCGGCACGCACCATCGATATTTCGTCGATAATCAAAAGGTCGATGGATTTAATGATGCGGATTTTGGTTTTGGTAAATTTTTGCTGAAATTCGTTGGAAATATTTTTTATGCCACTTACTTTTTCACTGAGGTAAGGCCCAAAAGGCAGTTGAAAAAAGGAATGCATGGTAACGCCGCCCGCATTAATGGCAGCCACACCCGTGGGAGCTACCACAATTTGTCGTTTAAAAGTGCGTTCCCTGAGCGATTTTAAGAAGGTGGTTTTTCCAGTTCCAGCTTTCCCTGTGAGGAAAATATTTTGATGCGTAAATTGCACAAATTCAAAGGCTAAATCGAGCTGAGGGTTGGTTTCCATGGTTTTTTTGTTTTGGGGCTCAAATTATAAATTGAATGGAAATTGAGATTAAGTAAATTACTTGATTTTATTTGGAATACAACTCATGGCATATTCGGTGATGGCTGCAATACTTAGAGAAGGATTTACTCCAGGGTTGGCCGAAATAAAGGATCCATCGCAAACCATAAGGTCGGGATAGTGATGCAAACGGCATTGGGAATCCACTACACCATTTTCTGAGGTTTCTGACATCACCGCACCTCCTAAAATATGGGCAGTGCTGGGCAGATTAAATAGGGTTTCGGTAAGGAAAACCATGGGTTTGGCTTGGTTTATTTTGCTGTATTCGCGTGCTAAAGCAAAGGCAAGTGGAATTTGAGCCTTTGGACGTTGGCCTGTGGTCAAACCTGTTTTTAACCTGAAAATTCCTCTTTTAAATTTCAATACCGTATCTATTTGTTGCATGAAAAGCAATACCACCGACTGTTTTCCAAAATCGCGAACCGTCCATATTTTAAGGTATTGAATGGGCTGGCTCAATATTTCTTTGCTTAAATTCCAAAATCGGATTAAGGGATGGTTGCCTTCCACCACAGGCAACATGCCAAGTCTCCAGAATCCAGATTTTTCGCCATAGCGCACTACTTCAAGATGGGTTTTTTCGTCCACATCCATCAAGCTGCCAATGGCAATTCCTTGACTTAAATTCTGCTCTGCATTGGTAGAAACACTGAAAATCAAACTTTCGTTATTGGATAATACATTTTCTCCCAGTTGATTACTAATATTTTTAAATCGAGTTTGCTTGAGTTTAAGAAGTAGTTTCATACTACCTAAAACTCCTCCAGCAAAAATTACTTTCTGACTTTGGTAAGAATGCGTTTTTTTGAAAAAGCGTGTGCTGTCGGTGCTTTTTACAGAATATCCAGTTGAGTTGGGAATTATATCCACCACTTCTTGTTCGGCAATAATTTGCACACCAAGCTTTTGTGCAAGGTGAAGATAGTTTTTGTCGAGGGTATTTTTGGCATTGTGTCGGCAACCTGTCATGCAAGCTCCACAATAAATGCAACCACTTCGCTGAGGTCCAGCTCCGTTGAAATACGGATCTTCCACAGTGATTTCTGGTTCTCCAAAAAACACGGCTACTTCGGTGGGTTGAAACTTGAGATTTTGCTTTTGAGCCATGGTCTTTAAATGCAGATCGCCAAGGGTGGGATTAGGATTGGCACTGGCTCCCAACATTTGCAAGGCTTTGGAATAAAAGGGAGCCAATAGCGATTCCCAATCTTGAAGTTTTGCCCAAGAACCGTTTTTGTAAAATTTGCTTTTAGGTATGGGAAGCGTGTTGCCATAAACCAGTGAACCACCTCCAACGCCCACGCCACTCAATATGGAGATGTGTCGGTAAAAGCTCATTTTCATAATTCCATGAAAGCGTATGGAAGGCAGCCAAATCCATTTTTTGAGATTCCAGTTGGTTTTGGCAAAATCCTCATTTCTGTACCATTTTCCCTTTTCAATGACCAAAACTTTATAGCCTTTTTCAGCCAGACGCAAAGCTGAAACACTTCCTCCAAAGCCGCTTCCGATGATGATGTAATCGTAGTTTTCCATTACAATTGCTGGTTTAGATGTTCAATTAATATTTTGATTCCCAGTCCAATAAGCAATAGTCCTCCAATGAGTTCGGCACGTTGACTGGCCAAATTTCCTACTTTTTTTCCAAATAACATTCCCAACATGGCCACCAAACCTGTACTCATTGCGATAATGAGAAAAGCATGGATTATGTTAACTTTCACAAAGGCCAAACTTACGCCAATAATTAATGCATCCATGCTGGTGGCAATGGCAATGAGAATCAAAACCTTTAAATCAAATGGATTGAAGGGTTTTTTGTATTCAGGTTTTTTTAATGCTTCATGAATCATTTTCCCTCCAATGATACTGAGCAAAACGAAGGCAATCCAATGGTCGTAAGCCATCAGATTATCTTTGAAAATACTTCCTGCAAAATATCCTAAAACTGGCATTAGACCTTGAAAAATGGCCAATACAAAAGCGATTTTGAATGCTTGCCAAAAGCGAATTTGATTTACCAAGATACCAATGGAAACGGTGGCAGCAAAAGTATCAAAGGTGAGCCCGATGGCTAAAATAAGGAGTCCGAGAATTCCCATTACGATTGGCTTGGTTGAGGTTTTGAATACACCGTGATGAGCAAACTGAACATCAACGCCATAATTACTACTCCTGATTGATGGTTCAAAATGCTTTCAAGGGCGAAGTTTATGAATAATGTTAGACTGAGTGTCAATAGTAAAAATTTTCTATAATTGCGTAAAAACCATGGTAATACAATCATTGAAATCAAGCTTAGCAAAGCAAAAATGCCTTGTGACGCCCAAGTTTCGATAAATTGTTGGTGAGGATTGAGCTGCTTCTCGAACGGAAATCGATAGTTTTTTTCTTGATAAACTTGGTTTTGATGCAGCATCATATCCCCTGAACCCACTCCAAAAATTGGATGAGTTTTTACTACTTCCCAGCCCGCATTCCAAGTGAGTAAGCGCAAAGCGGTAGATTCCTCTACTTTTTCAGGATGGGCAAAGGTTTCCCGATAAAGGGTTGGTAGCTTTGTAATAATTTGAAATCTAGAACTTTGTGTTAATACAAGTATAAATGCAAATAGCAAGCCTGCTATTGCCAACCAAGCTTTGAGTTTGTATTTGGGAAAAAGATAGGTAGCAAGCACCCACAACATCCATACAAAAACGGTGATAATACCAGCCTTGGATGCTGACATGAAAATGGCCAACAAACTCAAAGCAAAACTTAAAAGGTACACCCATCGATAGTGTAATTTCTCTTGGAGCAAGTGCCAAATGAAAGCCAAATTTAAAGTCAGAAATAGGGCCAGATAGGAGGGATGCATGGCCACCGAAAAGAAAGTATAGGTGGTTACACTTCCGTGATCTATGAAGTGTAATAGACTTAATATTAGTAAAATAGAGCTGTTGATCAAAGAAATTATTGCATAAGATTTTGCTATAGTTTTCAAATCAGGAATTTGCTCTTTTTTCATAAAAAGAAAGAGCAGAGGAAGGATCAAAAACGAAAGTTTAACCTGAAGATCGAACAGGGCTTCTGCTTTGTTTTGACTGTAGAAATAACCTATAAACACCCAAAAAAAGAAGAAGATGGGAAGCATTAATGGCCATCGTTGCTTGATATTCAGTTGGATGCCATATTTGAAAAACAAAGCAATCTGAAAGAGGATAAAGAATAAAATACCATGCACCGACCAAGGCAAGGCAAAATACATCAAGGTAAAAAATACCAAGTAAGGTATAAGGTTCAAATGGGTTTTAAAAAATGATGTTTGCATGAATTGACTTCCAAATTCGTTGGGCAAATCTAAATAATTATTTTGATTGGATTTCATTGAGCCATACAGTAATTTGTGAAGCAGTCGGTTCAATAATTTTTACCTTTGCGCTCTATTTTATCAGCATGAATATCCTACTTATCAATCATTATGCGGGATCTCCTAAAATGGGGATGGAATACCGACCCTATTATTTGGCAAAACTATGGCAACAAATGGGGCATGAGGTAACCATTATCGCTGCTGATTATTCGCATATTAGAAGCGTAAACCCTGTGATTGAAAATGATTTTGTAAAAGAGTTGCACGAAGGTGTAAATTTCCTTTGGGTTAAAACAACGGTCTATCAGGGAAATGGCTTGTATAGAGTTAGAAGTATGTTTGATTTTGTGATCAAGATTTGGCGAAAGTCGAAATATATAGCCAAAACCTACCAACCTCAGGTGGTGATTGCCGGCAGCACTTATCCAAGCGACAATTATGTGGCGCACCGCATTGCTAAAATGTCGGGGGCAAAATATATTTATGAAGTGCACGATTTATGGCCTTTGTCGCCCATGGAATTGGGTGGAATGAGCAAGTTTCATCCTTTTATTTTGGCAATGCAACACGCAGAGAATTTTGCCTACAAAAATGCCCATCAAGTGGTTTCGATGCTGCCCAATACTCAAGAGCACATGGTGGCTCATGGTTTGGACTTGAAGAAATGGCATTATATTCCCAATGGATTTGTGGAAGAGGAATGGCAAAATCCAAAGCCTTTAACCACCGAACTGGATGCTTTTTTTAGGGAGTTGCGGTTGAAATATACCAAAGTGGTAGGGTACACCGGCACCTTTGGATTGGCCAATGCCTTAGAAGCATTGATTGAAGTGGCGGCTTTGGTGCCTCAAACTGCCATTGTGTTGGTAGGTAAAGGTCCTGAAAAGGAAGCCCTACTGGCAAAAGTAGCCCGTTTGAATTTAAATAATGTATTTATTATAGATAGCGTTTCTAAATCTGTGATTCCTGCTTTGCTCGCTCGTTTCGATATTTTATACATTGGTTTGCAGTCACAGCCTTTGTTTCGATTTGGCATAAGTCCCAACAAACTGATTGATTATATGCGCGCTGGAAAACCCATTATTCATGCCATTGACGCGGGCAATGATATGGTGAAAACCCTGAACTGCGGCATTAGTATTGCGCCCGAGCAACCTCAGCTTTTAGCACAAGCCATTGGAAATCTTTCTTTAAAATCAGAGGCTGAGCTTATAGAAATGGGCTCAAGAGGCCGTGAGTATGTGATTCAAAATCATGATTATAAGGTATTGGCTGAGCGGTTTTTGGAGGTGATGAATTTACCTTAAATCAGTTTATGCTTAGCTAAAAACTGTTTCAGTTGATCCGAGAAAATGGCTTTCTTTTGAATGAGATTTCTATTAAAATTAAAAATATCTTTGGCTTGGGGTAGCATCTCTAAAATTTTAGATGCCGAACCTTTAAAAATTATTCCATTTTCTTGATCCTTTACCCATTCGTGATTGGCAGGTATATCTGAGAGGATAGGAATGCAGCCGTAGCCCATGGCTTCGAGCAGACTAACTGCGGTGCTATCGCTTTCGGGCAAACTCAAATAAAATTGTGCTTTTGAATAAAGCTCTGCCTGCTGATTTGAATCTAAAAAACCAACAAAGTCCACCGAATCAGAAATTCCTAAGTTCTTTGCTTTTTCAATTAGCTGTTCTTTTAGGTTGCCATTATTAGCTATAATAAGCTTAATATCAGGATTTAAAATATGTAATTCATTAAAAAGATCAATCACCTTGTCGATGCGATAAATGGCATTAAGGCCGCGATTGCTAAAAAACAGATTAGGATCTTTTTGATCAAATTGGCATTTAGGCATCTGATTTAAACCAAAGGGAAATGTATCCACCGGGCAGCGATAAATTTCCATAATCACTTGCGACATAAATTCGCTGTCGGAAGTAACAAAATTGGCTTTCCAAAGTGCAAAAATGCTGACCATTCGGTAGGCCCAATTCCGCTTAGGACTTACCAAAACATCAGAGCCCCAAGTGGATTGAATCAATTTAAAGCTATTAAAGTTCCATTGTTTTGCCAAAGCAGCTACAAGTCCGGCACTGGTAAGATAATGGGCATTCACTACTTCTATCTTCCATTTTTTAATCAAGCGAGCAATCTCAAATGTCTTTTTAAGTACTTGAATATTACCTCCATCACTATCAAAAGTCAAATGGTAACAACGGACTTTTTCAGGGGCAAATAGAGTTTCAAGTTCCGAATGGAGTCCACGAAAGGAAATGATATGAAGATCAAAGTATTTTCTTAGTTCTAAAGCCCATTTTACGATATGCACACTTTCTCCATCTCCCATTAGGGCTAGTTTTTGCAATCCTGTATTGATGGGGGTTGGTTTCATAGCAGCTTTACTTTTAGAGCTTCATTCAGAATATTTACTTGATTTTTGCGGTGTTGCTGAGCAATAAGCTCCAAGTTGAAGTTGAGTTTTTCTTTATTTTTCCATAGAAGATAGGCTTTATTGATGGCATTTTCAATTTGATCCACTTGGTCAAATTCAGCCACAAAACCTGCCTTGCATTCAAGAATTAATTGCGCAGCCACATCTTGGGTATCTACCGTTGCAATTATAGGACGCAAGCTGCCCAAATATTCAAATATCTTGCCTGTAAATACTCCTTTGTAATCGGAACGCGGATGCAGCAACAGCAAAGCATCGGTTTGCTTCATCATTTGGAGTGCTTGCTCATGTTCAATTTTTGGGAATACTTGTACTTTATCTTTGATTTCGTGAGGAATGGAAATCGAATTACCTACGCCCACCAATTGAACAACCAACTTCGAATTTGTTTTTTTAATAAATTGCTGAAGTGCCTTGAAAAAATAATCTGGCTTTCGTTCGCCATAAAAAGTTCCAATATAACTTATTGTAAATGTGGTATTAAAGAAGGTTGTGGGAGCAAGTTCAAAATCATAACCATTTCTGATTTCCAACAATTTATGAGCTTGGCCTCCTAAAATATTGCTAAACTCGGTCAAGATGGGTGCAGAAACGGAAAGGATTAAATCGGCTTTTTGAAGTGCCTTGGTTTGAATTTTATGGTTGTACCTCAAGAGGGCAGGATGCACCAATGGATTGGTCATACTATCTCTGAAATCGGTAATGAGAAATATTTTAGGGAATTTGATTTTGAGGTTTATTGCGGCTAAAATGGGAGCCACAGGCGCATAACTTGCCAGTAGAATCGCCTCCGGATTTACTCTCAATTCATTGAATAAATATTTTTCCGCTGCCTTTTGCCACGATTTGTGTTCGTTCCTTAAGAAGTAAGTGAGTATGCGGTTGTAGGCTGCCTTTAGCTTATGAAACCAAAAAGTTTCTTTACCCGAAAATTTCTGAAAATTAAGCTTGCTGGTGTTGGGTAATCTTTTTATTTTGAGGTTTTTTAATGATTCTACCTCACTATTTTCAGTAGCTAAAGTTACCACTTCCACCTCAAAGAAATCAGGGTTTAAATACTTCGCAAAAGCTTCCATCCGATTGCTGGCAATGGAAATGGTGGGAGGGAAGTAAGTGGTTAGGATATAGAGTTTTCGCTTCATCATTTACTTTTAGAAAGGTTTTGGTAAAACGCAATCATCTGTTGCATTACGATGGACTGTGCAAAAAGCGCATTGACTTTTTTGGCTGTTTCGTTATCAGCTTGTAGTTTGCCTTGAGCAAATAAATCGTATTTCGATTGAATGAATTGAACGAATTCGTCCACTGAATTGCATTTTTGGCTCAATTCAAAGTTTTGATTGTAAGCTACATACCGTCCGTTGGATAAAGCTTCTAACACAAAGAACGACAGTCCATCGGTTTCGGGCAGTCGCAGACAAACCACTGAATTGTGTATAAAATCGGTCATATTCTCAACCCAACCTTTTAGAACCACATTGGCAGGCAGTGGGTTTTTATAGCTTTCGATGCCCACCATATTGAAGGTTACTTGTGGTAAACGTGCTGCCATAGCGGCAATATTTTGGATTCCATAAAACTCGGCTCTGCTTTGCGAAACATAGGCAAGTACCGAAAATTGAGACGGAAGTTCTTTGGGCTTTATGTTATTTTCAAAGCCCTTTAGGGGCATAAACTGGGCTTTGACTCCCATATTTTCCAAGCGCTGCACATACCATGGCGTGTCGGTGAGGTGATGTGGATAGCGAAGATATTGAGCTACAAACTGATGTTGATCAAAGTCCTTTTCGGCTTGCGTAAGATCGGTGCCAACCCAATGAAAAATGAGATTCTTCTTAAGTTTTATGGCCCAATCAAAGGCCCCGCTCTGTTGCAAACTTCCATTGATAGAGTGCACAATATCGGCATTGAAAAGGTGAAAAAAGAACTTGATTTTATCTTCTTTTTTATAGTAGGTATCTAATGCAATGAATTGATGCTGTGGAGCAAACGCCTTTAAGCTTTTGCTCAGGTAGTTGGTAAAATACGGCAGCCCAATGATAACGATTTTCATTACTTAGCTCAATTTTGAATCTAATCTCTTAACAATCTTTGCCGGAATTCCAGCTGCGACACTATAAGGCTCAACATCAGAAGTAACCACCGAACCCGCTGCAATCACACACATTTCGCCAATGCTAACACCAGCCAAAATAGTGACATTAGCCCCAACCCAACTTCCTCTGCCTATGGTTACTGCCCCAGTTTTTCGTTGGTAATATTTACTCATGGGCCTATCGCCACAGTCTTGATGGGTTAGGATGCTAACTCCTGCACTTAAAATGGAATGGTCTTCCAGAGTTATGATTTCGGGTAAGTCAAAAAATACGGAACTACCAATGAAACAGTGGTTTCCGATGTGTAAATTTTGAAAATTATTTGGACTTTTTTGTGAATTATCAATGCGAATAGCGCCGTTAAAACTTATGTTTTGCCCCATCGTAGCTCCATATTTTTCTAAGAGTGAAGGAATAAAACTTGGGTCAACCTTTGAAATATAGGTTTGCAAATCGGTGCGACTTCCCCAACGAGAATAAATGAAAGATTTAAAATGAATTAAAATACTTCTTTTATAATGAAATAGGGCTTTAATGGGATGTCGCATAACATTATGAATTAAGGCAAGATTAAGAATGGTGCAAATCTAATTTATTTTTATGATGGATAATCAAACGATAGTACCAATACAAAAGCATTGCATGATAAAAAGGCATTACAATTCCGATAAAAAGAAAAACCGTTTCAGCACTGTGGGAAAGCTTTGCCACAAAAAAGAAAAGGCTTACCAGCAAAAGATTATTGCCCACTCCAGCCCACATATTGGCCTTGACCTTTCCCATGGTGATGGGTGTTTGCGAAACGGGTGAAGTGAGTGAAGAAAGAAACAGCCAAGGCGTAATCAAACGAGCATACTCACCCGCTGTAAGCCATTGTGGGCCAAAGACAAAAGCAAAAATCTGGGGTCCCCAAAGTAAAATGATGAGGAAAAAGGGAAATAAGATTATCGCCAGTTGGCCTACTGTTCTGGTGAAAAGTCGATAGGCACTTTTCCCTTGGGCTACATTTTCGCTAAGTTGTTGAAAATAAACCTGTCCAATGCTTGCGGTCATAATGCCGATGGGCGCTTTAAGCACCCGTAGCATAAATCCATACCAGCCCAAAATGGCTTCGGTAAAAATATAAGCAATTAGAATGGGTAGTCCTGTGAGCGATATCATATCCACCAAGCGATGTGGAAAGTTGTATTTAGGAAAATCAGAATATTCTTTGGCTACTTCTTTGAGTCGTTTTGGGGAAATTTTTACAATGAGTCTTCCATTTTCTGCGATAAATTTTCTTAAAAATACCAATGCTATTAAGCCCTGACCCAACATACTTCCTAAAATCAGCCCCCCTTTGGTTAAGCCAGCAAATCCCAATCCGATGTTGGTGGTGGCGGTGGTAGCCGATTGGGATATCATCAATTTAGAAAGGGTTTTATATTGCTTGTTTCTATTGACCCATTGGCTTAAGGTGGAGATAATTGAAATAGAAAGCACACTCAATCCAATGAAAATAAGCCAAGGTTTGAGTTTTGGCGAACCCAATAGAATTGCAATTTGCGAAGGGAATATGAGAACCGATACGATGATTATCAGTGAAACCAAAATGCTAATTCCTAAGGATAAGGCTACCAAATGTAATGCGGTACTTTTTCGACGAGGCAACATAATGGGAGCTTCGTACCGAAGGGTGCCAAATACTGAAAGAAAGGCAACCACAGAGCCAAATAGTGTAAAAATTCCAAAGTCTTCGGCGGTGTATAGTCGGGCTAATATGAGCGAGGCTGCAAAGGGAATAAGTTGTGATAATCCTGAACCAAACATCAATATTACCACATTTCTGAGGTA
>DZDC01000003.1 GCA_022736595.1 Draconibacterium orientale
ATCAAATTATTCCTTCTTTGTTTGGTAGCATTAATCAAAATTCTGAAGAATTTTTTGTTTTATATCATCCTCGATTTTATACTGTGTTTTTTAGCATTGGAATGCAAAAACTATTCGATATTCAGGAATTGGATTTCAAGTTTAAAAGTTTTCAGCATATTAGATCCAAGATTGATTCCTCAAAACACGAATTATTTGATTTTACCTCATTAAATGGATAAAAAAATCTTTAGAAACCAAATTCGCCAAAAATCAAAATTGATGAATTCCGATGAAATTCATCATCAATCTAAATTAATTTTTCAAAGAATTGAGCAAGATTCTGTCTTTCTTCAGGCAAGAGTTGTTCTCGCTTTTTGGTCGCTGAAAGATGAGGTTTTTACTCATGATTTCATTGTAAAATGGAGTAAGGAAAAAACCTTTGCTTTACCGGTAATGATTGGTGATAGCATGGAAATACGGGAGTTTACGGGAGTTCATTATTTGCAAAATCAAAATTCATTTGGAGTTTTGGAACCAATAAATGGTAAACTGATAGCTTGGGATAACATCGAATTTGCGCTTATTCCTGGTGTAGCTTTCGATTTTAATCACAATCGATTGGGGAGAGGAAAAGGTTACTATGATCGCATTATGCATCAAATTTCTGCACCAAAAGCTGGATTAGCCTTCGATTATCAATGGGTTGAACATGTCCCTGTTGGTTTACACGATAAGTCGGTGGACTTTGTCTTTACCCCTAATGGAAAATTCTAAAGGATATTTTTGATTATAGAATGATGTTAAATAATATTTTCCTACTTTTGACTCAAATTGCACATTAAAAAATTTGTGGTATGGAAGGATGGTCTAAAATTCGAATAGTATTGCTGTTGTTTTTCATTGCGTTGATCAATGATACAGCCTTGGCTCAAATTAGGTTTGCATCTGGAATTCAATCAGAGGTTTATAATCAATTTGCAACAGATATTTCCAACAATACGCGAGTACCAATCAAGGTGATAGTAAGTAAAGGAAGTCTTGAAAACTTGTTGCTAATTCAATCTGATTCGGTACAAATGGCACTCATCCAGTACGATGTGTTGTATGATGAGGGAATTACCAATCCAAAAATTAAGGAAAACATTAAAGTCTTTTTACCACTTTATGATGAAGAAATTCACCTCATTAGCTTAAAACGAAATGGTATTAAAAACATCGAAGATATTATTGGTAAGCGGGTTGGAATGGGAAATGAAAATTCAGGAACCATTTTTACCTCTCGCAGTATAAAATCAAAATCGGGAATTGACTGGATTGAGTATATTGTTGATTTTGAACATTCTATACCTGCATTGTTTAAGGATAGTATCGACGCTTTTTTCTTTGTTGGAGCCGCTCCTTCCAATTTAATTACTGCTTTGCCCTTAGAGGTTCAAAATCAGTTGCAATTGGTTTCTATTGATTTAGGAAAAAATAACCATTGTTTTGAGAACCAAATCATTCCTAGAAACACTTATTCTTGGCAAGATACCGATGTGAAAACTTATTCCATTAAGTCGCTTATTATTCTTAACACCATGAATCTTAATGGATCTCGCTTGAATCAAATTGATAGTTTATACATGGATTTGAGCGACAACCTCAGAGGGATTCAGCTCAATAAGTTTTCACACCCCAAATGGAAAAGTGTTGAGTTTTCTGATATGGACAATATCGATTGGCCCGTTTTTAAAGAGTCTTTTACAGTGAAAGAATGGGTGCTTGATAGCATTGGTTGGCTGGCTGCATTGTTGAGTTTGTTTCAAGTTTACTTTATTGTCAACAAGCTTTGGAAACGCAAACATGAAGTGCTGGTAACAGAGAGTATTTCTATTTCTGCCATGTTTATCAGCATATTAATCAATTCGTTTTTTGCTATTAAAAATATAAGCATTTCGGGCTATGCACAATTTTCAAACAACTTGCTTTGGATTATGGCCTCCAGTGTCAATGTTTTAATAGGTATTGGCCTTTTTGTCAATGCAAATAAGAAGGTTAATTTTGCCACTCTTTTGGGTAAAGCACTTAATTTGGAGAGGAAAGAGGCTGGAGATTTAGCCAAGGCTTTCTTTCAACCTTCTGCAGCAGATAAAATCATTGATATTTTGAGCCGTTTAGCTTTGATTGATAATGATTTGGATGCAAAAGAAAAAGCGTACATCCAACATTTTGCTGATGAATGGCATATCGAAATCGACTGGGAAATAATACTCACTCAAAAGAAATCGGAAAATAATTCGTTTAATGCCTTGCGTCACGCGGTCCAGAATTATGTATCCGTATTTCCTCCAGTAGATCAAGCCACCCATTTGATAGATGTGATTCGTTTGCTGATACGTGCCGATGGAGTGGTAAGTAAGGAAGAATTGCTAATGGAGGCAGAATTGGTGGGAATTATCTCTAAGTATGTTAGTAATTCAGCAGAGATAGAACAGTTTAGAATTGCTGTTGTTCCTCAAAACGAAGCTCAAGATAGAGCCATACAATCCAAATTTCCGGAACTAGATAAACTGGAGATAGCAGGAGGAACAGCTTACTTATCAGAAAGTTATTTTTCAGAACAATATGCAACTCAATTGGCTGGTGAATACAGAGCTTTAAATGTGTTTTCTTTGGTTTTTAACCCAAGAGTATTGGCCGAATCGGGCCATTTGATGAATGAAATAAAAGCTCAAATGAAAGGTTAAAGTTATGGATTTCCAGCGATTATGTTCAAGTTAGTCGGTTGTCATTATACTTGTTAATATTAGATATTGGAGATTTAAAACTATTTGGAAAATAATTGTTAATTAAACAAAGATTCTAAAGCATATATTCGTCTTGTTATATGTGCGAATCGAATCAAAATTTATTCCCGTTTTCTAAATAATTGGTGTTGATTTAGGATTAAATAGGATTGATTTAATTAAAATGATTTATTGTGTGTACTTTTGCTTAATGATTTGATGAAATTTTAGCACAGAACCTACAACTTGTTTGTAGGTTTTTTTGTTTAGAGTATAACCAAATTTACGCAAACGGTGAATTTTATCAATCCTATTAATTTCTGGCATTTTACACTATTTTTTCTGTAAAGTTCAATACGCTTTTTATACTTTTGTAAGATGAAAAATGCAATCTTAATCCTTGATTTTGGGTCACAATATACCCAGTTGATCGCCCGCAGAGTACGTGAATTGAATGTTTACTGTGAGATTCATCCCTATAATCATATTCCGGAATATATAGCTGATTTTAAAGGTGTTATTCTGTCTGGAAGTCCATCATCTGTCAGAGATAATAATGCTCCAATGCCTAATCTGTCGCAAATTCGTGGGGCAAAACCGCTACTTGGAGTTTGCTACGGTGCGCAGTATTTAGCACAGTCCGAAGGGGGGAATGTTATGCCATCGGCTACTCGAGAATATGGAAGAGCCAATCTTCATTTTGTAGATCAAAGTAGTGAATTGCTTAAAGGAATGACTCAGAACAGCCAAGTATGGATGTCGCACGGGGATACCATTACCACTATTCCTCAAAGCTTTGAGATCATTTCCAGTACTTCCGATGTTAATGTGGCAGGTTTTAAAATAAAGGGCGAAGCGACTTATGGAATTCAATTTCATCCCGAAGTTTATCATTCAAAGGAAGGTCAAAAGCTTTTAAGTAATTATGTGATAGATATATGCAATTGTGAACCAGATTGGACTCCTGCTAGTTTTGTAGAAACTTCGGTGGAGGATTTACGTCTCCAATTGGGCAACGACAAAGTTGTTTTAGGTCTTTCCGGAGGAGTGGATTCCAGTGTTGCAGCAGTGCTTCTGAATAAAGCCATAGGAAGTAATTTATATTGCATTTTTGTAGATAATGGACTTTTAAGAAAAAATGAATTTGAAGAAGTTCTCAATTCATACAAAGGAATGGGATTGAATGTGAAAGGAGTGGATGCTAAACAACGTTTTTACGATGCCTTAAAAGGGCTAACCGATCCCGAAGCCAAACGTAAAGCCATTGGCAAAACCTTTATCGACGTTTTTGATCATGAAAGTCATCAAATTGAGGATGTAATTTGGTTGGCTCAAGGAACCATTTATCCCGATGTTATTGAATCAGTTAGCGTAAAAGGGCCAAGTGCAACCATCAAATCGCATCATAATGTGGGTGGATTGCCTGATTATATGAAACTTAAAATTGTTGAGCCCCTTAAGTCACTTTTTAAGGATGAAGTGCGCAGGGTGGGAGCTTCATTGAATATGAGTCAAGAATTACTCGGGCGCCATCCATTTCCTGGTCCAGGACTTGGAATTAGAATCCTTGGGGATATTACCGCTGATAAAGTTAAAATTCTGCAAGAAGTAGATTATATTTACATTAGCTCCTTGAAGGAGTTTGGTCTTTACGATAAAGTTTGGCAAGCTGGTTCCATATTGTTACCAATTCAATCTGTTGGAGTTATGGGCGATGAACGCACCTACGAACAAGTGGTGGCGCTCAGAGCTGTGGAATCAACCGACGGAATGACCGCCGACTGGGTGCATTTGCCCTATGAATTTTTAGCCAAAGTGAGTAACGAAATTATCAATAAAGTTCGTGGGGTGAATAGAGTGGTTTATGATATCAGTTCCAAACCTCCTGCTACCATTGAATGGGAATAGTTATTGATTATTACTCAGGCGTTTTTTAATACAACCAATTATGAATAGAATAAAGTTTTTCGCTGTGAAATTTGTAATAATGCTTCTATTATTATTCTCATTTCAAGGTGTCTTGTTGGCTCAAGCTGAGACCTCTAAGAGTTCTCAAATTATGCAAGATGTATCGGGTAAAAGCTTTTATGTGCATAAAGTAGTGAAAGGAGAAAATCTATTTCGTTTAACCCAAATCTACGGTACGCCCACAGATACAATTCTTAAATACAATCCTCAAATAAAAAAGGATATCAAATCAGGTATGGAAATTAAAATTCCAGTACCTGTGGTAATAGCACCAAAAGCACCAGCAATAAAGGTAGATGAAGGCTTTCATAAAGTAGAAAAGGGCGAAACGGCTTTTAGTATTTGTAAAGAATATAATATTTCTCAAGAGGATTTATTGAAATGGAACAAACTAACGGATGCAAATCTACAAATAGGCCAATTGTTAAGGGTCAAAGCGCCTCAAGAATTAGAATCTAAAACACCTACCGCTACAGCTACCTATTCAAAATATACCATAAAGCCAGGGGATACTTATTACTTTCTTGAGAAAAATACTGGGTTAAAAACGCAACAACTTAAAGAAATTAATCCACAACTCGCTGATAAAGGTCTTAGTGCAGGCATGGCCATCAATGTGCCAGTAGGTTGTAAGCTTTTAAGTCTTCCTAAAGTAGATGGAAAAGATAGTCTGAAAACAGGAACCAATCAATTACCCGACGAAAATAGCCAGCCTAAAAATGTTGGTTTTTCTAAATGTGGCGACCCCAGTAAGAAAGGTAAAGTTTATCAAATTGGGTTGTTAATTCCTTTGTATTTACAAAATGAAAAAGACATAAATGTTGAGAACAAATTCGCAATTCAAAAACCAGAATCCTATATTTCTTTAAGGTTTATTGAGTTTTATCAAGCAGCGCAGTTGGCCTTTGACTCCTTATCTAAACTTGGTTTTAAAGCTGAAATTTTTGTTTGGGATACCAAAGGCGACCCAAAAGTAGTTGATTCCATTTGCAAGCTCGATGAGTTTAAAAATTTGGATTTGGTTTTAGGTCCCTTTTATCAAAAGACATTTTCGGCAGTTGAAACTGCAATTGCAAACAGAGATATGGTTTGGGTGGATATGTTTAGCACCGATGCTCCTAAAAACATTACTAAGGCAAATGTTTTTATACTTAAAACAACAGAGTATTACCAATACTATTCTTTGGCAAAATACATCAATGACAGCCTAAGAAACAGCGTGGTTTCTATTCTTCATAGTGGAACATCTTCTGAATTAAAGCAATTGGGCATTTTGAAGAGCGCATTGCAAGCCGCCGGAGTCGGAAGCAATGTCTATGATTACCGAAGTGGTGGTTTTAACTCATTGATGGGAAATTTAAGAAGCGGCAACACTGCCAATGTTATTTTTAATTTAACTACCGATGAAGTAAAAGTGAGCAACTTTTTAAGATTACTCAATCCCCATCGCGAAAAATCAATCATTTATTTAATGGCTCTTGAAAAGCAGTGGGCTGGACTAAAAACATTGGAAACCGAATATTTGGGTAATCTCGGATATACTACTGCAAATGATTACTATGTGAACTATGCCGATAGTAGTGATGCAGCCTATTTTGAGAGTAAATTCTATTCTAAATATGGTAAGGCACCAGGGAAGATTGGGGTTATGGGTTATGATGTAAGCATGTATTTTGGAATGGCGCTTCTTCGGTATGGAAAAGATTTTGACGCTTGTCTTAAAATTTACCCACAAAAAATGCTTCATACTCCCACGAGCTTCAAGTCGTTAGGCAATGGGGTATATCAAAATACCAAAGCCAATGTAGTAAGTCATAAAGGTTTTATTCGGTCACGAAAAAATTAAAGCTATGAGCAATAATAATGCAACTGTTTATATCATTGTAGCCATCGTTGTTGCTCACTTCTTAGTAGGAATTGGGTACTTGATATACAAGATTTATTACAATAATGATAAATCAACATAGTTTTTTTGAATACAAATGGCATTTTAAGTAGTACTTTTGTTAATATAAATTTAAATAATATGATTCAATTCAATATTTTGCTCGGCATTGTGGGTGTTAATGAGATTATTGTAATCTTAATTGTAGTGTTGTTGCTTTTTGGAGGTAAGAAAATTCCCGAACTAATGAGAGGTTTAGGCAAAGGAATGAAAGAATTTAAAGATGCTTCCCGCGATATACAGGAGGAAATCAAGAATAATGATCCAACCAAGGAATTACGTAAATAATATCGATGCCTCTTTTTAATAGAGCTAAATTGCAACAAACCAATGATTCCACACAAATGGGGTTTTGGGATCATCTTGACGTGCTCCGACGGTCGTTAATGCGCATTTTCGTAGTAATAATAACCTTGGCTGTTTTAGCCTTTGTGTATTCCGACTTTGTGTATAATGAAATCATTTTAGCCCCAAAGAATCCCAATTTCTTTACCAATAAATTTATGTGTGAAATAGGTAATGCATTAAATATTAGTGTATTATGTATTAATCAACGTGAATTTACCTTGAATAATCTTGAGATGGCAGGCCAGTTTCGGTCCAATATGTTAATTGCTGTGGTTTCTGGTTTTGTGGTTGCACTGCCGTATTTACTTGCTGAAATTTGGTGGTTTGTGCGACCCGCTCTTACTCCAAAAGAGCGAAAAGGGATTCGTGGTTTTGTATTTATTACCTCTTTCCTTTTTGCTTTAGGAATTGCTTTTGGCTACTATCTTATTACACCACTTTCAATTGATTTCTTGGTGTCTTGGACTTTGAGCCCTGATATTGTAAATACCATTCAATTGAGTTCGTATATTAGTCTCGTAGTGATGATTAGCCTTTCGACTGGCTTGGTTTTTCAGCTCCCGGTTTTAGTTTTCTTTCTTGCAAAAATGGGAATAGTCTCTGCAGCATTTCTAAAGCAATATCGAAAGCATGCAATTGTTGTCATCTTTATTCTGTCAGCAGTAATCACTCCGCCAGATATTTTTAGTCAAGTTCTCGTTTCTTTGCCTTTGATTTTGCTTTATGAAATAAGCATTAGAATAGCAAAGAGAGTTGAAAAAAATCGTCTTGAAGAATTATAGCCAATGAATAGACCCATTTATAGCATTAAGCAGAAAGCCTTAAAAATCAATATTGAAGATAAGGTTTATGGTACTTTAGCCGAGATTGGCGGAGGGCAAGAAGTGGCTCGGGCTTTCTTTCAAGCGGGAGGAGCTAGCCAAACTATTGCCAAAAGCATATCTGCTTATGATAAAACATTCTCCGACCATTATTATAACAATCATGAGTCAGGGAGGTACGTCTCGCAGGATCGTTTATTGAAAATGCTTTATAAGGAATACAGCGACCTTACCGAAATACTAGTCGATGAGAAGCACAATGATTCACTTTTCTTTGCTTTTGCAAACACCGTTGAAATACTAAATTATCATAAGACAAATCAGGCACATGGATGGATGGGAGTACGGTTTCAGTACAGTTCTCGCGAGAAACCAAACGAAGTTTTAGTTCATTTTAATTTGCTCGAAAATGATGCACTACTTCAGCAATATACTCTGGGTAGTTTGGGTGTAAATCTTATTTATGCATGCTTTCACCATGTGTTTTATCCCAATTCTTTCATGCAATCGATTATGGATAACTTAGATAGCCATCGAGTTGAGATTGACATGGTTAGCATGAAGGGCCCTGATTTAGACTACGTAGATAATCGACTGCTTGGGGTGCAGCTGGTAAAAAATGGAATGACCAACGTAGTGATGTTTGATAGCAGTGGGAACATTGCTCAAGCTGCCGATCTAGTATATAAGAAAGATATTATAGCCATTAGAGGTAGTTTTCGTCCGATTACCCACGTAGGATTTGATATGGTAAGAACCAGCAAACAAATGCTTGAAAGGGAGGGAAATTATAAAGATGAGACTTCACTTTTGCTATGTGAAATCACCATGCGTAACCTTTTTTCTAGTGGGGAATTGGACGAAAGGGATTTTTTAGCCCGTGTGGATTTGCTTACAGGTATGGGGCTTAATGTAATGGTAAGCAATTATATGTATTTTTATCGAATAAGTGAGTATTTTAACCAATTTACAATCAATAGATTAAGGATGGTAATTGGGGTTCCTACCCTCAAAAACCTTGTACAAAAACAATATTATGCCGACCTTAAAGGGGGTGTTATGGAGGCCTTTGGCCGATTGTTTGCACAAAACGTAAAACTTTATGTGTACCCACTGCTTGAGAATAAAAGGCTACAGACAGGGAAACTTCTCAATGTGGATGAAGAAATGTTCTATTTATACCAACATTTACTCAATAACGAACAAATCATAGACCTGGAAAATGTAGATAGAGCTTTTCAAGGTATTTTTACTCGTGAAGTTTTAAAAATGATTCAGAATGGAGAGCATGGTTGGGAGGAAATGATGCCTAATTTTATTGCAAATCAAATTAAGGCAAATCAACTTTTTGGCTACTCGGACTCAAAATAAGATATTAACATTTTTCCAAAAATGGGAAAAATTGCCTTAAAATACCTAATATATACCTAATGCATACCTAATATATACCTAATTCTTTTTCTAAAATAGTAAGGTTTAGCTATTGCAAAACTTAAAACTGATACTACATTTGAAGAAAAATATCATTTTTATTATATCTTGTATGACCTAAAACCCACCCTCCAAAAGTGGGTTTTATTATTTTATGGTTTATGCGATGGTTTGAAGAACATGCTTCTTCAAATATAGCCCTAAAAAGAGAGACCGACTCAACATAAAACTCAAGAATGCAACCCATAAATTAACCATAGGATCAAAAGGCAGCAGATATAAAAGAGGAAAGAATATTATTAAAACAGAAGCAATCATTCCATTTCGCATCGCTTTTGATGCAGTGGCTCCTACAAAAATACCATCAAAAATAAATGCAGGGAACGATATAATTGGGATTAGAACTATCCAACCAATTAAGGGTAGGGTATTTACTATGATTTTAGAATTGTCGGTTATCAAATAAAGAATTTCCTTTCCAAGAAATGCATATAAGATTGTAAATATCAAGCTTGTAAAGAAACCAAATAGAAATGATTTTCCAATTACTTTTCGCAAAAGTATTTTGTTTTTTGATCCAATGGAAAGTGAAGTTAAGGATTCAGCCGCATTTGCAAAGCCGTCAAGCATATAGGAAAAAAGTATGAAAAATTGAAATAGAATGCTATTTGCTGCTAAAAACACATCTCCGATATTGGCAGATTGCAAAGTGAAATAACTAAATACAAGCATTAAACCAAGTGTGCGGATAAACAAATCTCCATTTACTTTTATCAATTTTAGAAGGGTGACATTAAAGATCATTGAGAAGTCGAGTGGTTTTAGGTAGCGCTGATACTTCTTTTTAATGAAAATCAAAGCTATTCCTAAAGTGATATACTGGGCAATCACACTTCCTAAAGCTACTCCAGTGGTGTTTAAATTCAGAAATACGACAAGAATGAAAGAAAATGAAATATTGAGAATGTTACTGGCGATTGCCAAGAGCATGGGAAGTTTGGTATTTTGCAATCCAATAAGCCAACCCGAAAGGCTCATAAGGCTAAGGCTAGCAGGTAGGGCCCAGATTCGTATATCGAAGTATTTTTTGGCTTCAATTTCAATATTCCAACTCGAGTTTGTTAATTGCAAAGCCCATTGAATTAACCATGGATGGAGCACAATAAGAATCACGGCTGAAGCAAGAGCAAGGAAAATGGATCGGTAAAGAAAATTGCTAACCTCTTGGTCATCACCTTTGCCTAATGCCTGTCCTGTAAAACCTAATGTTCCAGTACGAAGGAAGCCAATGCTCCAATAAATCATATTGAAAATCATACTCCCTAATGCTACAGCGGCCACATATTTGAGGTCGGGTAAATGCCCCATAAGTGCCGTATCAACCATCCCAAGCATTGGAATAGAAATATTGCTCACCATGTTAGGAATGGCAAGACTCAGAATTTGTTTGTTGAGGGATGGGTTTTTTGAAGTCATCTCAAATGAAAATCCCAACTTTCAATTGTGAAAGTTGGGATTAAATAAAGAATAAATCTTTTGCTAGTTATTCAAAATCAAAGGCATGCCGCCATTCCCTGAACCAATGATTACTGTTTTTGAATTGGTTGATTCTGAGAGCTTAAGGGTTGCTTCAATACCTCTCATTTTAAGCAGCTTGTCGGTTAAACTACTGTTGATAATTTCATTGGCCTTAGCCTCTCCTAAAGCTGTAATTCTTTGACGCTCAGCTTCTTTTGTTGCTCTTTGAAGTTTAAATTCATATTCGAGTGCCAATTGTTCCTGTTTAAGTTTACTTTCAATAGCATCCTTAATGGCAGGAGGTAAAATGATGGATCTAATCAGCATGCGTTCAACATGAATATACTTTTGTTCGAGAATTTTTCTAGTTTCATCATATATTTCATTTTGTATAGCATCTCTTTTAGTGCTGTAAATTTCCTCAGGAGTATAACGTCCAATAACGCTTCGAGCAGCGGCTCTTACAGCAGGCACTACGATAGAAGTTTCGTACTCTTGACCAATTTTTTTATGTAAATACGATAATTTTTCAGGAACAGGTCTGAACCAAGCTGAAACATCAATGTTTATTTCTAAGCCATTGGACGATAGCATTTTCATCTCTTCTGCACGTTCTTTTTGACGTACACTGTAGATGTAAACTTTATTCCAAGGAGCGATAAAATGAAAGCCTTCCTCTAATGGAGGTTCATTGAGGTCGATACCTTTGCTAAAAGTGTGGAAAACCACTCCTGACTCTCCTGCACCAACGGTGACACTTACTTTGTTCCAAAATATTAATAGAAATACAATAATCCCTATCACCAATGCGATTGGGTAAATCTTTTTTAAATTCATCTCCTCTTGTGGAGTACGGTTAGGGTTCATATTTATCATTATTTCATGGTTTTATAATTACAGCAAAGGTAACAAAATATGAGAGTTATAAAAACAACCTCTATTAAAAATAGTTATTTATATTTTTTTAGCATTAAAAAATTATAATCGATTGTTCTGTTTTTATGCTAATTTTGAACAACAAATATCCATAAAAATGGGCAATCAGTATTCAAACCTAATAAAGGTTAAAAACCAAGAGCAATGGGTTCCAAAGGAAGAATTGCTCTATCAAAAGAGCGACAAACAAAGCTTCACTATTGGTGTGCCGAAGGAGCGAATTCTTCAAGAAAAAAGGGTTTCTTTAGTGCCTTCTGCGGCTGGTTTATTGGTCAATAATGGCCATCGGGTGATCGTGGAAAGGGGAGCAGGTCAAGAAGCCAATTTTGAAGATCGACTGTATGCAGAAGTGGGCGCCGAATTGGTTGATTCTCCTTCAGAGATATTTCAAGCACAGATTATTATAAAGATAGCACCTCCTACTTTAGACGAAATTTCATTAATGCGCGATCGGGCTATTCTTTTTTCAGCTTTGCATCAAAGAGCTCAGTCAAAGGAGTATTATAAAAGTTTGATTAATAAGCGGATAACTGCGATAAGTTATGAGCATATACGCAATGGAAATCAAGAACATCCTGTGTTACACTCCATATCAGAGATCGTGGGTACCACTGCAATTCACATTGCAAGTCAATATCTGAGTCATCCGGTTTGGGGTAGGGGAAAAATGCTGGGCGGCTTCACAGGAATTAATCCATCGGAAGTGGTGATTATTGGGGCAGGTATTGTAGGTGAGTCCGCTGCAAAAACGGCCTTAGGCGCAGGAGCCTTAGTTAAGGTTTTTGATAATTCTATTTCAAATTTGAGACGGTTGCAAAGTAATCTCAGAGCTCCCATTTTTAGTTCAATCATTCAACCCGATGTGCTGAAGCAAGCCCTTTCTACTGCGGATGTGGCAATAGGTGCTTTGTGGATTACCGGTCCCAATGCCATGACCATTGTTTCTGAAGAAATGGTAAAATGCATGAAAAAGGGAAGCATAATCGTTGATGTCAGCATCGATAGAGGAGGGTGTTTTGAAACCAGTACCGAAACCAATCACCTCGAACCGGTTTACCAAATTCATGGAGTCACCCACTATTGTGTACCCAATATTTCATCTCGTACTCCTCATACTGCATCCTATGCTTTGAGCAACTACTTTGCTCCTCTAATGCTTGAAATGGCTGAAAATGGTGGCCTTAATCAGATGTTGTTGAATAATTTAGGCCTGAGAGAAGGAGTTTATATCTATTCAGGAAAAGTTACTTTTCATTCCATAGCTGAAAAATTTGGATTGCCTTTTCAGGATTTAGGTTTAGTAATTTCAGCTTTTGGATAGCCGATGAAAGTGACTGAATTAATTTTAAATAAATTGTATGATCCCCGATTGAAAGGGGTGGATGTAAATAGCTCTGAACTTTTAAAAGTTCATCAGCGAATTTTGGAAGAAAAGCCTTTGATGCGTCACGTCTTTACTCACTTTTATACCGAATGTAAAAATAATTCAGAACGATATTTTATTCAAGGGGGAAAGGAAATTGAAATCGGAGCTGGTGTCAGTTTTTTTAAATCCATTTTTCCTACCATAATAAGCACCGATATTAAATTGTCACCAGGTTTAGATCAGGTATTGGATGCACAAAATATGGATATTGCTTCCAATTCAGTGTCTGCATTTTATGGAATTAATTGCTTTCATCATTTTCCTAATCCTCAACTTTTTTTTGATGAATTGAACCGAACTTTAATCCCAGGTGGTGGATGCGTTTTGATTGAGCCCCATTGGGGTTCCGTGGCTTCCATGATGTATAAAAGGCTTTTTAAAACGGAGACTTTCGATAAAAATGCAGAGCAATGGCAGTCTGATGCAACCATTATGACTGGAGCAAATCAAGCTTTATCTTATTTGGTATTCAAAAGGGATTTTGAAAAATGGCAAAACGATAATCCTAATTTAGAATTGATTAAGATAGAGGTTTTAAATAATTACCTTCAATATCTTTTTTCGGGAGGATTGAATTTTAGAAGTTTATTCCCTTTTTGGATGCTGCCTGTGATTCGATTGAAGGAAATTATTTTACGTCCTTTCAATTCTTTTTTTGGTCTGCATACGTTGATAGTAATCAGAAAGCGAATTTAGAATCAAAAAAAAAGCTGCCTATGGCAGTTTTTTTTTGATTCTATATATCATTCATTTACTTTTTGATGGTACCTATATTGAAATAATCAAATCCCATTTTCTCAATATATTCACGCTCATAAATATTTCGTCCATCAAAGATGACGGGTGTTTTTAGGAGTTTTTTGATTACCTCAAAATTAGGCATTCTAAATTCGGGCCATTCTGTGGCAAGCAATAAGGCGTCGGCATCCAACAAAGCACCATACATATCTTCAGCATATTCAATTTTATCTCCGATTTTACGGTGAGTTTCTTCCATTGCCACAGGATCATAAGCTTTTACTTTTGCACCTTCGGCAATAAGTTTATCTATGAGAATCAACGCAGGAGCCTCGCGCATATCATCGGTTTTAGGCTTGAACGAAAGTCCCCAAATAGCAAAGGTTTTTCCTTTAATATCACTCTCGAAATATTGCATGGCTTTGTAAAAAAGTCTTGATTTTTGCGAATCGTTTACGTCTTCCACAGCCTTTAGGATGCGTAAACTGTAGTTATTCTCGTCGGCAGTTTTTATCAAGGCTTTGACGTCTTTTGGGAAACAACTTCCGCCATATCCAATACCAGGATAAATAAATTTATTACCTATTCTGCTGTCTGAACCAATACCTTTGCGCACCATATTTACATCGGCACCCATGATTTCGCATAGGTTAGCGATGTCGTTCATGAAACTAATTTTGGTGGCCAGCATGGCGTTGGCGGCATATTTTGTCATCTCAGCCGAGGGAACATCCATAAAAATAACAGGATGTCCATTGAGTGTGAATGGTTTATACAATCGAGCCATAATTTCTTGCGCTTTCTCCGATTCAACACCAATCACAATGCGATCTGGTTTTAAAAAGTCGTTTACAGCATCGCCCTCCTTTAGAAATTCGGGATTGGAAGCCACATCAAACTCAACCGCCACATTCCTGTTTTTTAATTCAGATTCGATGGCTTTGCGCACTTTTTCAGCAGTACCCACAGGAACGGTGCTTTTGGTTACAATTACGGTGTATTTGTTGATGTTACGACCAACTTCACGGGCAACATCCAATACATATTTTAAATCAGCTGAGCCATCTTCGTCAGGAGGGGTTCCTACTGCACTAAAAATTACATCCGATTGACTTACTACCTCTGATAAAGTGGTAGTAAAGTGTAAACGGTTGGCTTTTACATTTCTATGAACCAAATCTTCTAATCCAGGCTCCCAAATTGGAATAATACCTTTATTAAGATTGTCGATTTTTTTTACATCGATATCGACGCAAAAAACATTGATGCCTACTTCTGCAAGACAAGCTCCAGTAACTAATCCAACGTACCCGGTTCCAACAACTGCAATATTCATTTTATATCTGTTTAAGTGTTTTTGTAATTTTTCGGTGAACAAATTTATACATTAAAGTGGTTTAATAGAGATTTATTTCCACAATTATTAAAGAAATACATTGCAAAATCTCAATGGTTTTGCAGTTTCTCAATAATTTGGTCAATAAAGAGCAATTCTTGAGTGCCTTGATTCATATCTTTTAGGTTGAGCTTGCCAGTCTCTACTTCGTTGCTACCGGCAATCAATACGTAGGGTATTTGCAGCACATTGGCAAAATTAAATTGTTTTGCAATTTTAATGGTTTCAGGAAATAGCATACATGAAATTCCAGCATTCCGCAAAGCAGTGGCTATCGACATCGCTTGGATTGCTTCTGAACCACCAAAATTTACGATTAAAATGGATGTGTTTTGCATTTGATTTTTTGGAAAACCATCCAATTCTAAGAGTACATCATAAATACGATCAGCGCCAAAACTAATTCCAACTCCAGATACATCGGGCATTCCAAAGATACCAGTTAGATTATCGTAACGACCTCCACCGCAGATGCTTCCCATTTTAACATCCAAAGCAGCAACCTCAAATATAGCCCCAGTATAATAGTTTAATCCACGGGCTAAGGTTAGATCAAGTTGAATCTTATTTTGAAGTTTTATGGTTTCAGCAAAAGCAAATATTTCTTCCATTTCTTCTATTCCTTTCATTCCAATGGGTAGGCCCAAAAGGAATTGCTTTAAGTATTCAAGTTTGTCAGCATTGTTTTGATTTTGAACTTTGAGCAAAGGTTTCAGTTTTTCAATGGATGAAGTTGAAATTCCATTGGCTATCATTTCATTGATTACAGCCTCTTCACCAATTTTATCAAGCTTGTCCAACGCCACAGTAATGGCAATTAAATGCTCAGGGGCTCCAATATATTCAGCGATTCCTGCTAAAATTTTACGATTGTTTATTTTAATTACAACATTGATATTTAATCTTTTAAATACCTCATCAATCATTTGAATGAGCTCAATTTCATTGAGCAACGATTGGCTTCCGATGATGTCAGCGTCGCATTGATAAAATTCACGATAGCGACCTTTTTGGGGTCGATCGGCACGCCAAACAGGTTGAATTTGAAATCTTTTAAAGGGAAATTGTATTTCGTTGCGATGCATTACCACATACCGAGCAAAAGGCACCGTCAAATCGTAACGAAGGCCTTTCTCTGAAATATCTGAGGTAAGCTTTTGTGATTGAATATCTTGAATTTTGGTTCGATCTATGCCGCTCAGGAAATCACCTGAATTTAGAATCTTAAAAAGTAATTTATCGCCTTCTTCCCCATATTTTCCCATTAGGGTACTGAGGTTTTCCATGGCTGGGGTCTCGATTTGTTGAAAGCCAAATAATTTATACACTTGACTGATAGTGTCGAAAATATAATTTCTACGAGCCATCTCCGTGGCTGAAAAGTCGCGAGTTCCTTTGGGTATACTGGGTTTTTGTGCCATGAATATAATTTATTTTGAAGGGGCAAATTTAAGAAATTTCAAAGGACTATTGTTTTCCAGTACATCGAAGCTTAACAGTATTAATTACTTTTTCAAAAACCTGTAAACTATCGATTAGATTGGATCCGGAAAACTGGCCTAAGTCAGCCGATTTTATTTTTTGGTTGTAATGTTTTTGAAGATCCATTGATAAAGGCATATAGCTCCAATGCCATTTTTCCTCTGTAATATGGCCTGTGGCATCGGTACCATACACTTGACAAAAGCCGTAGAGTACCGCATTTCGATTGAGCCATTGATACATTTTTTGGGCAGCGGGAGTTTCATAATCTTCCAACTCAACACTGAGAATATCTATATCTGTTCCCCAATGATGGCGTGAAGTTCCAGGTAATGCTGAATATCGAAGTATAAACTGGGCTCGATCCACTGGGTTTGGAAAGGCAGTGGCTGCATTTTTCCCTTCAACAAGAAGAGTCCCATTCCATTTTCTATTCCAAATGCTTTTTTGATGTTCGTAGGATCTAAAGGCCGAAACAATAGGAATTTTTATTCCCTCTTTTTGGGCTGCTTCAAACATTTCAACGAAAGCCAGGTAGGTTTCCTCGCGAAGGTACATATTTGATTTGCTTGCGTATTTAACATCTACAAGCACAAAATCAGCGTTTTTTGTTGGATCTACTTTGCCTATTAACTCATTTTTGCTGTATTGTGGTACCGATTTAAATCCCACAAAAGTTAGTGTCAAAAGGAAAAGAAGGTAAAAGAATAATATATTTTGTTTCATAATTTTCTTCAATGTAAAATTAGTAATCCCTCCAATTTCTACTTCTTTCAAGTTTTAGATCTTGCAACATGGATGCTTTTACTCTGACAGTGAGATTATAGCTTTTTCTGGGCCCAATTGGAATCCAATTGAACAACATTTCCCAGCAATGCATATCGCGATATATATCCACCGACGTGAAACTTAAATTATTAGCTACAAAATCCCAACCTGTAGTGGCTCCTATCTTCCATTTCTCCGTTACATTGAGACTGCCAGAAAAACCAAGCGTTTGCACTACTTTTTGGTCGTAGATATCCTTGGTAGCATTATAGGTATTGGTAAATCTAAAGGTATAATTAAGATTGAAATTCCAAATATTGTCGAAGATTGCAGGCCTTGCTGTTATTGGTTTTTCTGAGCTCTTTTTTTCTTTATTTCCAATATCTGAACTGCTAAGCTGGTAATTGAAGCTAACATTGTAGTCGTCTCCATTTTTGCGCAGGAAACCTTGACCTGCATCCCAATTGAAAACATTAATTCTTTTACCAATCGAATCCCTTGCATAGAAATCCCAAGTGCCTGAATAAGTTACATTTAAACCTTTAAATATAACCGTTCTGCCTTGAACTGAAAGCGGGGCCAAGGCAAATTCTTTTGCTGCCAAATTATAGCTCGTTCTCACTGATAAGCTTTCGATGATTTTAATTTTTTTAACCCCAGTTATCGTATCTTTCTTTGAGTTTACCTTCATTTCAAGATTATTATCAATAGACAACCCGATACTTCCCGATTTGCCATCGGGAGGGCTCCCATACATTTGACCTTCAAACATGCTGTACCGGATGGTATCACCATTTTTATCAACATATTCTTGATAATAATTGAAAGGACTGGATCCAAAATCGGGCCTGTAATTGAAACTCAACGAAGGAGATACCACGTGCCTTATGGCTTTTACAGGTCCTTTTTTAATCATATACATTCCGTAGATGCGGGTATTAATTGAAGAATTGTAATCAAATTGATGTGCAGCTTTAAACCCATCGTTAACATTGGTTACCAAATGGGGAGCGATGGTATCGGTACCTTCGAATACGGTATCGTTTTGCCAATATTTTTCAACGGTACTGAAGTACCAATATTCTTTAAAATTAATCGAGTTGGTCCAGTTAAAACTCCCCAATGGAATGCTGCTACTAATGGGAATGCTGTGTTGAATTCCTTTATCAAAGTCTTTAAAAGTGGTGTACTTAAACAACGAATCTTGTACGTCAAGGGTATTTTTTGAGTCCATGGTGTAAGAGAGGCTAATGTTTTCGTACCATTTGCGTGGACCTATGGGTTTTTTTCGAGCCAAGGGTTTGAATCGAGGAGTGCTAAAGGAGATTTGTGGCAACGTTAAGTTGATGATTCCAGTTTGCGTATTTTGTGAGTGGTTGAGACTTCCTGTAAAATTATAACCCTTGCCAAGCGTTGCATTATAAGAAACACTCGATTGAAAAGTATTGGTAAGATAATCGTTGGTATTGGTAGAGTTAAGTTGATTGTGCTGGGTACTTCCCATATTGACATTGGCCGAAAACCGACTGTATGGATTGGCTTTGGCATCCTGGTCGTGTCGCCAACGTATGAAAAACGAATGATCTTGACTATAAGGTGGATTAGAGATGCTATCGTAACGTCGCATATCGGTTTCGCCATAATAATTGTTGGCATATTGTAGGTCGATATTTCCATTTCCATGGTATCGGAAATTATATCTTGATTGGGCTTTTAATCCCCAACTGCCTCTGGAATAGATATCGGCTCTAAGTGCGAGATCAGCATGTTGACCCAAACCCCAGTAATAACCACCGTTGGTTAAATTATATCCACGATTTTCTGCATAACCATAGGAAGGAATAAGAATTCCGTTGGACCTTTTTTTGGAATTGGGAATTAACCCAAAGGGAAGGACGATAGGAAGGGGAATACCTTCTATCTCCATGTAAATGGGGCCAGTAACAATCTTATCGTTAGGTATAATTTTGCCTTTTTTAAATTTTACACTATAATGGGGATGAGGCAAATCGCAGGTTGAGAAATAACCGTTTTGAACGTAGGTGATGTTGTCAGTCATTTTCTTACCTTTATCTATATAAACGTTGATTTCGCCTTCTTTTCTGGTAACCCCGGAAATAATTCCTTTTTTAGTGTTAAAATTATAAAAGATAGTCGTGGTATTGTAAGTATCACCATGGTCGGTAAATTGTGGAAGTCCAGAATTAACGCCATTACTGTCGGGTAAGCCTTGAGCAAAAACAGTATTGTTGGCAAAATCGATTTCAATATATTTTGCCACCAGCACTATTCCATCATACTCAATACTGGCTTCGTTGTATAAGTAAGCTTTTTGGTTTTGCTTGTCCATTATAAGACTATCCAGAGCAGAGTATTTGGCCTCGGTCACGAGGTTAATAGGTTTGCTATTCTTCTTTTTGGGGCTAAACCGCGCTGAATCTGTTAATAGCCTCGATTCGACATTGGTAATGATTTGTTCGGTTTGTGCTCGTAGGTAAAATGGAGGTATTAATACTAATATGCTTATTATTAGTATTTTATATAGGTAAGATGTTGATAATTTCGTTAACAATTTACTGTTCTTGAGTATTTGTAGTGTGATCTACAGACTAATTTTGTTAGATGCAAAAGTAAACCTTATAGAATTGGTATCAAAACATAAAATCTTAATGTCATTTAAACGTTGATTATGTTACTTATTGCACGATTATTGAATTAAGAATGGGGTTTTAAAAAATAGTAAGATGGTAAATATCATAAGAATTTTAATTTGGGTATTTGTGTTTACAGCTTTAAAGGGAAGCCTTAATGCACAGAATTTTTCAAAAGTAGATCGGGTGGTTATCGATGCTGGGCATGGAGGAAAGGACTCCGGTGCCAAAGGCAGAAGCACTCTTGAAAAGGAAATTGCGCTTTCCGTGGCCTTGAAGGTGGGTAAACTAATTAACCAAAATTTACAAGATGTTGAGGTGGTTTATACACGCAAAACGGATGTTTTTATAGAGCTTTTTAAGCGTGCCGAAATTGCCAATAAAGCTAAAGCCGACCTTTTTATTTCCATTCATTGCAATTCCACAACAGGTCCTTCTGCCATTGGAACAGAGGTTTGGGTTTTAGGAACTCACCGATCCGAAAAAAATTTGGAAGTAGCTAAAAAGGAAAATTCTGCAATTCTCTTGGAAGCTGATTATTCTAAAAATTACGATAATTTTGATCCTAACAGCCCCGAATCGTACATTACTTTATCACTTATTCAAGGAGCCTATCGCGAGCAAAGCATTTCCTTCGCTGATGATATTCAAAACCAGTTTACCCAAAATCTACGTCGACACGATCGTGGAGTGAAAGAAGCTGGATTTCTTGTATTGGTTTATACCACCATGCCTGGGGTATTGGTGGAATTGGGTTTTTTATCTAACCCTACTGAAGAAAAGTACTTGGATTCTGAAACGGGTCAAGAACAGCTTGCACTGGCTATTTATCAAGCTTTTAGAAAATACAAAATGTCAATTGAAGGAAGTAATGAAGGACAACCTGAACCTATTATCCCTGTTCAAGTTGAGAGTAAGAAAGCGGTTGACTCTGCAAAGGTTATTAATGATAGTTTAAGTTCTGGAGCTACTTGCTATGCAGTCCAGTTTACAACCCGCACCAAATCAGTTTCCATTTCAAAAAGTTTTCCTTCCATTGAGGATGTTTGGTATTACGAACAGAGCAAGATATTTAAATACGTCAGTGGGCACTATAAATCTTTAGATGAGGCCAATGATGCATTGAAAAAAATAAAGCAAAAGAATTATTCCGATGCTTTTGTTGTAGCATTTATTGAAGGAAAACGGGTAAGCAAGGAAGAATTACAGAAATATCTAAATACAAAAAGTGAGAAAAGGAAGTAGATTGGATTGTCATCATTTTGAGGTATTTTTGTAAAGTTAAAAGATTTAGTAAAATCTGCTAACTGATAGCTTTGGAATAGTGAAAAAAGCACTTATAAAGGCTTGATCTCGATTGGCTTCAGCGAGCGGAAAACATTCAAATAGTAAAACATGAAATTAAGGAAAGAATTTATCATAGGTGTTTTGGCAAGTTTTACACTCGTTGCTTTTTATTGGGGTTTTTCGTATTTAAAAGGGAATGACCTATTTTCTGATGAGTCGGAATTTGAGTTGGTTTATGAAAAAGTAGCTGGTTTAACGGAGTCTAATCCTGTAACTCTTAATGGAGTAAAAATTGGAAGTGTGAGCCTTGTTGAATTTATTACTAATGATCCCAATGCTCGAGTAAGGGTAAAAATTAAAATAAGTGACCCCAAAGTTAAAATACCAGATCAATCTTTGGCTATTATCAAAAGCGACCTTTTAGGAGTAAATAGTATTGAAATTCAACTGAGACCATCGAAGCGTTTTGCTGAATCAGGTGATACACTTGCCACCTCGGTTGCCACTACCATTCAAGAAGAAGTGAGTATGCAAATGTTGCCCATTAAGGCAAAAGCTGAAGAAATGATGGCGAGCATCGACTCTGTGTTGAATGCCATAAAATATATTTTTAATTCTGAAACCCAATTGCGTTTGGCGGCAACGTTTAAAAGCATTCAACTGACCATTGAAAACCTTGAAAGTTCAAGTGTAGGTTTAGATACTCTTATTAAAACCCAAGGCAAAAGAGTTGCCCGTATATTCTCCAATGTGGAGTCTATCACTGCCAATCTTGAAAATAGTAATCAGCAGATTTCTAATATCATAGGTAATTTTTCGAACTTAAGCGATAGTTTAACCAAGATTAATATAGCATCAACCATAGCCAATCTGGATGAATCAATAAGTGATTTTAAAATTGTCATGGATAAAATTGAAAGAGGGGAAGGTACTTTGGGTCAATTAGTAAATAATGATACTTTGTATAATGAGCTAGAAGCAGCAAGTAGGGAGTTACATATATTGTTGGAAGATATTAAGTTAAATCCAAAACGTTACGTTCGTGTTTCGGTTTTTGGCGGTAAGAATAACGATTCGTATGTAGCTCCTTCCGATGCGAAAAAGCCGTAAACATAGATTAAATCAACTAAATATGGTATTGCCTTCAAGGTATTGGGTTTTAAAATGAAATGGTCTGATATTTATTTGATTGCATCAATTCAGTAAATTTTGGTGGAATAACAAAAAAAAGGGAAGCTTTTTAAGCTTCCCTTAATGTTTTGTGTGGTGGTTGTTTAATATACTTTAAGTGCAGCGGGGTAATATTCCCAATCGATGGTTTCATCCTTAGTAAAAGTTACGTTTTTCCAATTGCTATGGTAACCAGGGTTGTCTTTATTTGCTTTTATGGCTTCAAGAAGTTTTACAATATCAGCCTCAATTTCAGGTGTTTGACCAGCTAAAGAGGTTACCAATAATGATTTTACAGCGTAAGTTTCTACATTTTCACTAAGCCATTTATAATCTTCTGTGGTAATGGTCACTCTTTGGTAAGCACGATCAAGCTTTTCATTTTGTGGAATGCTTACAATAGTAATTTTATCACGCATAGTTACTGAAATACTGGCTAAATCTTTCACAGGCTTTGCACCAACATAGAAGAATGCATCGATGGTTTCGTTGAATAGGGCTTTTATCGCTTTGTCAAAAGGAATTTCAACGTCTTCCCATTTAGAACCTGTAACTTCTTTGATGTATTTAGCAGTAACATTAGTTCCCATCAAGCTAGATCCTATACCTACTTTTTTACCTTTTAAGTCAGCGAAAGTAGTAATTCCTTTTTTGCCGTCGGGTTTAAGAGTGATAATGTGAATTTGCTCAGTGCCTAAAGGAAGAAGCACACGAATGGATTCCGCTTTTTTGTATTGGCGTTTAATATCCTGCATGGCTTCATAAAGCAATACGTCGTATTGAATAAAGGAAATATCCACATCTGATTTTGTGATTTTTAAGAAGTTATAATAACTTCCTTCGCTGGTGAGCACATTTAGAAAATCAACGGTATCACCGGTGCTAATTTGTTCGGTTTTTTCCTCCATTTTAACTGGACCAGGTACTCCAGGTTCTTCTGATTTTTCACGCAATGTGTCGCCTTTAGGTCCAAGAACGGGTACTTGGTAGGTTTTTGTTTCCATTTTTGTAGTGCCGTACAGCTTTCGGGTCATTTTCTGCATGTCCAATGCCATTTGGTAATTGGAGCCTCCTTTAAAACCGCTAACAATAGTTAGTTTTGAACCGCCACGATCATTTTCCCCTTCGCCTTGTGCATATGCCATTGTATTGAAAGTTACAAACATTATGAGCAATGCTGTCAAATAAGTAAGTGTTTTTTTCATAAAGTTATTATTTAAGTTTTGGTTTAGATTGCTATTCTAAGAACAAACAAATGTAGAATATTTTGTTTAATTATCGCAACATTTTTTTCCTTCTTTTATTCCAAAAAGTTTCTCCACCCTAGCTTTACTTTTTCCAGCTACCATAATAATTAAATAATCACCCAATTCAATCATGGTTTCGGACCGCGCGTTTACATGTAGTTTTGAAACGTTATTAATTTTTTTAACAATGCCAAGAAGTACAATGTTGTACTTAAGCTTAAGGCTTACGAAGGCATCGTCGTAGTTTTTATTTAAAAAAGGATTGTTTTCAGTTACCAGATATTGCTGATTATCAAAGTCATCGGCATGCGTAGCAGCTCCCATCAGGTCGATGTTTAAATCGGCAACATCGGGCTCAAAAACATAGCTGGCAACCAGTTTTGAAGCTATTACATTGCGTGCAACCACGTGAGCTACACCTGCAGCAATAAATGTATCGGTCAGCCTGTGATCACTTATACTTACCACAAGGTTGGGCTTTGGGAATTTCTTTTTAAAATTGATGGAGTAAATCAAAGATTCAGTGTCATCTCGAAATGCAAAAAATACGGTTGCGCTATCGTTGGGATTGGCCTTACTTATTGCATCAAGATTATTATGGTCGGCATAAAGAACAAACATATTCTCTTTCCCAAACTCTTCATAAATCAAGTCAACTTCATCTTTGTTGTTGGTAACAATTGCCACTTGTCTTGCGGCAGCTGTAAGCTCATGCACCACCATTTTGGAAAAATCATTCCAACCTATGCACACAATATGGTTCGTAAAATTCGTACCGCGATAACCTAATTTGTTTTCTTGTATCATATTCATAATTATACTTGACATACTACTAATAAACGTTCCTAAAACAAAAACACTTGATAAAACAAAGAGATAGCCAATGCTTTTACCGATAAATGTGTGAGGAGTATAATCTCCATAACCCACGGAGGTAAGGGTAACCAAGGTGTACCATACTGCGTTTTCAAAGCTTTGAATGGTGCTGCTAGGGTTGCCACGTTCAGCAAGAAAAAGAAATAAATCAAGCAAAATAAGGATTGCCAGACCTGTAATGCCAATAATAAGTAGTTTTTTAACCCGTCTGTGCATGTGTTTTAGTTGCTGAGTTTTGTGATGTAAATGTATGGATTTTTATACAATTGTCAACTTTTGAATTAATTTTTTTAAGGGTCATTCAAGAGGTTCTTTCTGACCTTGATCCCTAATTTAATTTAGGTTTTTTACGTGTTGTATTTCTTGTTATTATTATTATATTTGGTCGTTTTTTATGGAACCACATTAATACCACACTTATATGACAAATAGAATAAACTATAAATCAGCATTACTTTACCTCTATTGGTTGATGTCAGGTGCTGATGGAAAGAAAAATTTTGATCCTGACGACCCAGAATGGCGCACCATGAAATTGATGCGGGATGAGGAGCAAATTGGAGAAGATGATTTTGACCTCTTCATTAACTCCGATTTGGGGACTTCTGATAATCAGTTGGATTACGTTGTGAAACTATTACAACAAGTTACTCACGAACAAAAAGTTAGGGCTTTAGCTTGGATGGATTTGGTAATGATTGCGGATGGCGATATCCATAATAAGGAGTATGAACTTTACAATAAAGTTCGAAATAGGATTGGTGTTGAAGAAGATGAGGTGAAGAAGGAAAAACTAAAACTACCTCGGATTTAAGAATAAACAAAAAGGGAGAATTAAAAAATCTCCCTTTTTTTTGTGTAACTTATACCGATGATGCATTCAAAATTGTTCAATTTAGGCTAAGACTCATTGAAATTTTTCAAGCATATCGGCATTGACCATTGTAAAATTATATTTTAGTTTGGACTAAAACATAAAAACAATTGGTATTACTTATTTTAATTCGGTATGGAGAACATTCGTGAAAAACGAATCTTACCGTTGGTAATTGATCGATCCTTATCCATTGACAACCAAATAAATGCAGGACTTCCCACAATATGATCCTCAGGTACAAAACCCCAATATCTGCTGTCGGCTGAGTTGTGACGATTGTCGCCCATCATCCAATAATAATTCATTTTAAAGGTATAATGAGTTGCAGGTTTATTATTGATCAGTATTTGATTGTTTAGAATCTGAAGGCTGTTGTTTTCGTATTTTTCAATAATTCGACGATAAAGAGGGAGGTTAGTAAGATTGATTTCAATGCTTGCACCAGCTTTAGGAATATAAATGGGACCAAAATTATCTTGATTCCATGGGTAGTTGATTCCATCATAAGGAAAAATATCATCTGAAACTATTCCTTTTTTAAAGGTTAATTTTTCGAGACGTTCCACATTAGGATGGTTTTTAAGCTTTGCATACACTTCATTGGATATGTTGATTACCGAAAGGCGACCTATTTGTTCTTTTGTAAAAGCACTGTCGCAAGTGGAGTAGGGAAGGTAATAGTTCAACATTTCGTTTCTATAGTTGTCGCTTCGAGCAAAATTATAATAGGTTTCTATTTCTTCCATCGAAAGTCCAAGCTCTTGTAATTCATTGCCGGTAAGGCTATTGTTTTTACCAACGATAAAATATTGGGTTTGATATCCTTCTTTAGTTTCAGCCTTCTTTCCATTAATATATACATCTTGGTTGATGATTTGTAAGGAATCTCCTGCAATTCCAATACATCTTTTAATATAGTTTTCACGCTTATCAACGGGTCTGGCAACCACAGGTCCAAAAGGAATTTGTGTTTGAGGATTGATTGCAGTGGGAGTATTTACCATGCTCCAGCCAAATCGGCGTACTAAGGTATAATAACTTTGGTTTTGATGATTAAGTGAAACGGTATCTCCATCAGGATAATTAAATACGACAATGTCATTATTCTTAATTTCTCTAAAGCCACCAAAGCGATAGTAAGGCAATTTGATCCATTCTACGTAGGATTTGGCAGTTGCACTCAAAGGCATAGTATGATGTACAAAGGGAAAAGCAATGGGCGTATTAGGAACCTTGGGGCCAAAGCTAAGTTTGCTAACAAAAAGATAATCGCCTACCAACATAGATTTTTCCATGGATGGAGTCGGAATAGTGTATGCTTCAAAGATAAAGGTGCGAATGATGGTAGCGGCAAAAACAGCAAAAACGATGGCATCTGTCCATTCGCGAACTTTAGTTTTCTTAAATTCAGGTCGTTGACTCTTAATTTGATATTTTTCGTCTTTACTAAATCCAAGATAAGGGATGTAGGCAAAAGGAAAAACTGCTGCAAGGGCTTGTTCCCAGAGTAAGTTTTTATTGAATGTTTTTGCAGTTTCAACTATAAAAAGAAAAAACATAAATACATTGATATAGGGCAAAAAAGCGAAAATGATCCACCAAATCGGCTTTTCAATTACTTTTAACCAAATATAGGCATTATAAAACGGGATAAGTGCAAAATAGGATTTGTATCCTGCTTTTTCAAATATTTTCATCAACCCAACTAAAGTTGGAATTAGAATGAGGGTGGTAATGATTGCGATGAGAGTCATGCTGTGTATTTTTAAGGTTGCAAAGGTAAATACTTAATTGTATGTTGGTTGGCGTTAAGTTTAAGGATTGTTAAAAGAATACTTCGGTAAAATTAAACCAGCCTTTTTTGTCATAAATCCATTCTGCTGCTTCAATGGCTCCGATGGCAAATCCTTTCCGATTGTGGGCTATATGGCTAATAACCAAATCATCAATTTCTGATTGGTATCGCACATGATGGGTCCCCGGGGTTGCATCGATACGCAAGGCTTCAATTTTTAATTGGTCTGGAGCGGAATTTTCTTCCAAAGTCCATTGATTTTTTCGGTCTAAATTCTCAATTATTTGTTGTGCTAAACTTACCGCTGTACCACTTGGGGCATCCAACTTGGCTGTGTGATGGATTTCTTCAATGCTCACTTCGTAGCCTTCATAGACATTCATCCATTGTGCCAATTGTTGGTTAAGTTTAAAAAGAAGATTTACTCCAATGCTAAAATTGCTTCCCCACATTAATGCTTGCCCCTTGCTGATGCACCATTGCTTCAACCGATCCTGATCGTGCTGCCATGCTGTGGTGCCAACAATAATGGGAAGGTTGAGTTCAAAGCAATGTTCAATATTTTGAACCGCAGAGGCCGGTGTTGAAAACTCAATGGCTACATGGGCAGTTTTTAGAGAGGCTGCCTGCAGCAACCAATCTTCTTCTTTATCGATCCGTGCCACAATACGATGCCCCTTTTTTAAACTCATTTCTTCAATAAGTTTTCCCATTTTTCCATAACCCAGGAGTGCAATATTCAGTGATGTATTGTTCATATTTTTTAGGTCGTTAAAAATGTAAAGTTAAACAGATGCCCGTGGAGGCAGTTTTGCTATAGGGAGAATAAATTTGAACTTGAGGTTTCAGATTGAGGCTTAAATCGTTGCTGATATCGTAGGTGAAAAAATGAGCATCTACAACTGCATCTAGCACGTTCAGAGTATAAAGAGCCCCTATTAGAATGATAGATAAATCGCGATTTTTCCAGTACATATTTTTTATAAGACGTAAATTTTCTGCACTATACTGAGGAAAATCAGTGTCATTGTTGAGATTGTTATCGAGGCGTTTGCTGTAAGCATCCCTATAAGTCACATAATTTTTTTGATTGTCAATAATAAAATAAGTTAGGGTGCCAAAACCGGCATAGAGTATGGGTAATTTCCAGTATTTTTTATTGTAAGCCTGCCCCAGTCCTGGTAGTAGTGCTGAATAGAGGGCCGCTTTTTTAGGCGAATGATTGAGGTCAGGGAGGGTTATTGGGGATGCAGTTTCAATTTTAATAGAATCGCTAATCTCCTGAGCATTAAGACTATTGCTATTAGCAAACATCAATACCAAAAACAGAAACATCAATGGTAAGGGATAATTCATTGCAAAGTTTAATACTTAGGTTTGGTAATTTAAAACGGTTAAAAAATAAGAAATCGTACAACAAAACTAATTTTGTAAAAGCTTTTGTAGTATTTGATCCAGTTGTTGGTCGCTTGTAAATGGAATGCTGATACTTCCTTTGCCTTTAGGATTACGTTTGATTTCTGTATTTTTACCTAACTCTTTTTTAAGCTTATTATTATATTGTTGATATTTAAAAGGTAAGCTGGTTTTTGAACTGCTTTCGATTTTTGATTTTTTATTCCGAAGGTTACGCACCAATTCTTCAACTTGCCTAACTGAAAGCGATTTTTTAAGAATTTCATCCACCACAAAGAGTTGGTCTGCCTCACTATCGAGGTTGATGATTGCTCTTGCATGACCCATGGATAATAGGTTTTCTCGTAAAGCAAGTTGAACACTTTCAGGTAGTTTTAAGAGTCGAAGATAGTTGTTGATGGTGGTAAAGTTTTTGCCAACTCGTTCGGCCAAACCTTCCAAATTATGACCGCAATCTTGAATGAGATGTTGATAGCTTAACGCAATTTCTAATGAGTTAAGATCTTGACGTTGAATATTTTCAACTAATGCAAGTTCTAACGAAAGGGCATCATTTGCTTCTCTTACAAACGCTGGAATGGCAGTTAACCCAGCAAGTTGGGATGCTCTTAAACGGCGTTCCCCACTGATTACTTCAAATTGTTTGTCGGCAATTTTTCGTACTGTGATAGGTTGAATAATCCCTAAACTTTTAATGGATTCAGCAAGCTCATTTAAACTTGTAGAATCAAAGTCTTTGCGGGGTTGGTCGGGATTTGCCTTTATGGTTTCAATTTCTATCTCATAAATGCCGCCGTTATCCATACTTTTAAATGCATTGGATCGACTTCCTAAACCTGTATTGTTACTGTCGAGCAAAGCGCCTAATCCTCTGCCTAATGCTTTTTTTTGTTCGCTCATATTTCTATGGTTTTGTCTTTGTTCGATATTTTGGTTAAATCGTTACGCTGTAATATTTCTCTGGCTAAATTTATATAGTTACTTGAACCTGAGCTGTTAATATCGTACATCATGATGGGTTGACCGTAGCTAGGCGCTTCTCCAAGACGCGTATTATTATGAATGATGGTTTCAAAAACAATTTGTTCAAAATGAAGTCTTACATCTTGTACAACCTGTTTTGAGAGTCGTGTACGTGGATCGAACATGGTGAGAAGAATGCCTTCAATATCCAATTGATTATTCAATCGATCTTGTACTATTCGTATGGTGTTGAGTAGTTTACCTAAACCTTCCAAGGCAAAATATTGACATTGAACGGGTATTATTACCGAGTTGGCTGCAGTAAGGGAGTTGATGGTAATAAGGCCTAGGGAAGGAGAACAGTCTATAATCACAAAGTCATAATCGTCTTTGATGGTATCGATTACCTTACGCATCATCATTTCTCGATTAGGCAAGTTTATCATTTCAATTTCTGCTCCAACCAAGTCAATATGAGCGGGTAAAAGGTCAAGCCCGGGGGTTTCAGTTTTGAGTATGATGTCTTTAGCTTTTACCTCATCAATGATACACTCGTAAATACTGGTTTTAATATTTTTTGGATCGAAGCCCACTCCTGAAGTTGCGTTAGCTTGAGGGTCGGCATCTATTAGCAGTGTTTTATATTCTAAAATGGCCAATCCGGCACTAAGATTAATTGCGGTGGTAGTTTTCCCAACTCCGCCTTTTTGATTTGCTATTGCAATTACTTTTCCCATAAATAATTATATATTTATACTTTCTCCTATTTCGATAAATGTAAGATTAATTCCGTTGTTCTGGAATTCGCTTTTTGCTTTTTGTTGATCCACAACAATGTATCCAAATGTATCGTAATGCATGGCTATAATGTTATTGCACTCAATCCATTGACTTGCGATAATGGCTTCATTAATGCCCATTGTAAAGTTATCGCCGATGGGTAAAAGTGCAAAATCAAGTTTTACCAACATTGGAATTATTTTCATATCCATCATAAGTCCTGTATCTCCTGCATGATAGAAATTGCCATGGTCGCTTTGGATAATGAAGCTGCCAGGGTTTCCACCAGGACTTCCATCGGGCATCACGCTGCTATGTTGAGCGGTGAAATAAGTTAGCTTTCCAAAATCAAAATTCCAGCTCCCTCCGATATTCATAGGATGAAGTTTTGATAGCCCCTGCTTTTGGAACCAATTGACTATTTCAAAGTTAGAAACCACTGTAGCATTGGTTCGCTGAGCAATACGCACCACATCGGCAACGTGGTCTTCATGCCCATGAGTTACCAAAATATAATCGCATTCAATCGAATCAATATCAATATTGCTTGCTAAAGGGTTTCCGCTGATGAATGGGTCAATCAAAAGCTTGGTTTTGCCGAGGTCAATATGCCAACAAGCATGTCCTAAATTTCTGATTCTCATGGCTGATAAGTTGATATATTACGGTTAATGTCAAAAGACAAAATTAGAATTAAAAAAGCTGCTTTTACGGGCAGCTTTTCAGATTATTTCAACAATTGATGGTTTTTAATCGTTTTGCACTTCTTCTTCACTGTATCGATCATAATTTTCATCATAACCTTGGTTTTCCATTATGAAATTCAAAGTATCATTGAGACCTTCTTTAAACTTTCCAAAGTCTTCTTTGTAAATAAATATTTTATGCTTTTCGAAGAAGAATTTACCAGTTTCTCCATTAAAACGCTTTTTGCTTTCGGTTAGAGTTAGGTAGTATTCGCCTGATTTAGTTTCTTTTACATCAAAAAAATAGGTTCGCTTACCGGCTTTTACCTTTGTTGAGTATACCTCAGAACCATCGTTGTAATCACTCATTTCCATATAAATTGGCTTAAAATTAGTTTTTAGTTATAAACTTCTGGCAAAGATAGATTTTTAATCATTTGTAATGAGAATGATTTAAAATTCTTCATTCTTTTTAACGAATTAAATTTTATTGTTTTTAGAATCACCCTTAATTATTTGAGTTCAAAGTTTTTGCCAAGATAGACTTTTCTAACTTGCTCATCATTTACTAAATCTTGAGCACTTCCCGATTTTAAAATCTGTCCTTCAAACAGCAAATAGGCTCTATCGGTGATGCTGAGTGTTTCCCGAACGTTGTGATCGGTTATTAATATTCCGATGTTTCTTTCTTTAAGTTTTGAAACTACAGTTTGAATGTCTTCAACAGCAATCGGATCTACTCCTGCAAAAGGTTCGTCCAATAATATAAACTTTGGGTCCACTGCCAAAGCTCGTGCAATTTCAGTACGACGTCGCTCACCACCAGAGAGTGAAACTCCAAGACTTTTGCGAATATGGTTTAGATTAAACTCCTCCAACAACGACTCTAATCTTATAAGTTGTTCTTTTTTAGATAGTTTGGTAAGTTCTATTACTGATAAAATATTATCTTCCACACTCAACGACCTGAATACGGATGCTTCTTGGGCTAAATAGCCTACTCCTTGCCGTGCTCTTTGATATTGGGGCATCGTAGTCATATCGAGATCGTCAAGAAAAATTCGACCTGCCAAAGGTTTTATCAAACCTACGATCATATAAAAGGTGGTTGTCTTCCCTGCTCCATTGGGGCCAAGAAGTCCCACTATTTCTCCCTGAGAAACTTCTACGCTCACTTCATTTACAACTTTTCGCTGCTTGTAGATTTTTAATAGATTTTCGGCCCTGAGTTTCATAATTTAGGTTGGTTTTAAAAATCAAATTTCATGGTTCCTGTAAGTCCAAAAGGTCTTACTCCTGGTTTATCAAGATAGGATAAACGCCAAGAGGCATCAATTCGTATTACTTTAAAAATATTTTCGATGGCAACTCCAACTTCGTAATAGGGTTTGGTCATAAAGGTTGTATTGGATGGAAAATTTGAGTAATATTGATTTTCGTGACTCATTTTCCCTATAAGAACTTTTGTATAAATGACTTCGCGCCATTTAAGTTTTCGAATCAATGGAATATGGTTAAAAAAGAGTCCTTGAAAATAGTGAGAATAGTTTGCCATGATATAATCATCGGAGATGAACTCATAGTAATACATCCGGCTAAAAGCAAAATTGTCATAGGTAAAAGTTTCATTTCCAGGATGTATTTCAAGTAAAGGGTAGGGGAGTTGGCCCCATATTTTGCCGTAACTTAAAATAATCTTTGAAGCACCAATGCTACCTACGTTAAAATAATCGCTATACCCAATTTGAATGCGATGGTAACCGAATTGAGAGCCAAGAAAGTTGGGTATTCCGTATGCATACCAAAAATTGATGGTGGGCGAATTGCTCCCTAAACTGGTTCTATTAAATTTGTCGGTAATGAAAACTTCTTTTAATGAGAAATGGGTAAGTAGCTCTATTTCACTGGTTATAATGTTGTTGTAAGCAGTGATATTGCCAAATTCACCCTGATCTTTGAGTAGAAATTGGATTCCAGTTAAAGGAAATATATTGCGTCGTCTGAAAGTGACAGTATTGCTTAATCCTGGAAAATATTCGTGCTCATAACTAGCCTTATATTGCTCTACCATGGTTAGTTTGTCGTTGGGGGCTCGCCTGAAAATACTGTTAATTAGATTGTCTTGTTGCAGCGAACGTACACTTTCTCCCAACTGTTCCATATCTTTTTTATATTCCACTTCAAGACTGCGCCACGGTTCACGATTTTGAACATATTTTACTCCAAGATTATACTTAAACTCATAATCTTTGGTGCCATAGGCTATATAGGTACTTAATCTTATTTTATCATTGAGTTGGTTGCTTGTTCTTCCGCCTAACTTAAATCGGTACCCTTCAACTCCATTAAAACTGAAGAAAGTGTAATATTGACCGATTTCAAAAATCTCATTAGGAATATAACCACTCACCAAGGTTGAAATGAGTTTGTAATTTTTTTTATAAGCATCGGTTTTAAAAATGGAGTCGGTAAGAGTGTAGATGCCTTGTTCTTCTTGACTTAGAGGTTCAAACCTAACACTATCCCAATATTCATTATTTTTTGTCCAAGCATCTTCTTTAGTAACCACGTCAACCGATTTTTTATAAGCATTTTCTTCTTGAGGTTTGTTGATGTTAAAATCTTGATAAAGCGTGGTTTTATGTCCAAAGAAGCCTGTAATTCGTTTTGGATTTTCAGTAATATTAGCATCAATAATGAAGGCTTCACGATCCACCATCCAATATTTATTTTCTACCAAAACAAAGGATTGCAAAACAGACATGGCATTGATAAAGTTCAGGTTCACTTCGTTAATTTTCATTTCTATGCTTTTTACCGCAAAAGTGGTGTCGGTAATCCACATCTCTCCAACAAAAGTGGGCTCTTGAAGCCTCCTTGGCTTGAACATAATTTTATAACACCACTCAGAACCTATAAAAGCACTATCAATAAGGTAGTACTTATAGGCCCGTAAACCAAAATCAGCTATTGGACTCACAAAATGCTTATCGAAAAACTGCATGTAGTTGTCGTACAATGAAAAAGTTTGGTACAGATTGCCTGTAAATTTGGCCACACTTGAATTGTTGACTCCGGTGGCGCGAGATGCTATAATGGTTTCCTTACGTTGTTCTGGGTTTTTATTGAAGTAAACCTCCGAAATGCTTTCAGTTATAAATAATGGTAAGTAAGGTTTCCCATTGATTGTTGAAGTGTCCATATTTTCAAAAGCAAAGGCAAAGGGTTGCATTCGCCTGCTGTTTTTAAAATCATCGGTGATGTTGTTGGCGTCGATTTGAATTTTATTATAGGTTTTATATTTATATGATTCTATGCTTCTTGAATCATTTATAGGTTTGTTTTTAATAACGTTTCTAAGAATTTTATGAGCAGGATTTTCTCCTGGAATAATTACCACTTCCGAAAGTTCAATATTGTTGGGTCGAAGTAAAATGGTAATACTTTGATAGGATTTAGCTTTTATAGGAATCCGTCGAGGTAAGTATCCAACATAAGAAACCACAATAAAACGTGATTCAACTGGTGTATTAATCGAAAATTCGCCTTCAAAGCCACTTGTACTTCCCACTTTTGTGCCCTCAAGTACAATATTAACAAAGGGTAATAGCTCTCCAGTAACGCTGTCTTTTACTATTCCATTGATTTTGGTGTTTTGCGCTTGTAATAATCCATTGAAGGCAATAAATCCCATTAATAGCGAAAGGTGAAGAAACCATAATTTTGAATTTAATAACACCATAGTAGTTTATTGCGCAAATTCTTTAAGTAATATCCAAGATTTGAGTTGGTTGTAGTTTAAGAGTAGATATGTGGTGCCCGAACTATAGGGGGCAATTTCGTATGGATTATAAATGAAAACCAATCCTTCTTTTTTAAGAAAGAAATTGGTTGAAGTAAAAAATTGTTCATCAGAAATTAAAAAACCTTGATTCTCAATATTGGAATCCAAAGGAATCGAAGATTGTGATTTTAATTCATTTAGAAGCAGTTGTGTAACTTCCTTTAAGTGGTTTGTATCGAGTACATCTGACAATTGTAAAAAAATCATTTCAGATTTATCAAAAACTAACCCTTGGCTGAATGGATTGCCGTGTGCTCCACCTGTATAGTCATAGCCAGAAAGTTTAAAACTTACATATTCAGAGTTTTGATGGATAATCGCAATTTTTCTAATGTACGAAATCCTCGTTGATTCTTTATTTGAAGGAAATGTATTGGCAAGCTTTTTAAGGCTGTCCTTCAGCAATGTTATATTATGTGCAAAATGGCTCGAATAATTGGGGAAAAGTTGATTTTCCAATAAAGCGTTTAATTTTAATGAAATTGAATCTACAGTTTTAAAAACAGGGTAGCTCAATTCAATCTCAATCTTACCACTATCCAGTTTGTATTCGCGATAGTCGAAACTAAGGGTGTCTAAACTGGTATTAATATTTTGATTATCTGTATTTTTACATCCTGTTACAACAAAAAATGCGAACAGCGTGACGACTGAAATTTTTATAATTGCATTAGCCATTTTTCTAGTTTTTGATAGTAATTCATTCTTGATTCCTTTTGTGAAAGAACGAGATCGTGCAATCCATTTTTAATTTCAATTATAGTGGTGTTTTTGCCAATATTTTTTGCATATTTCTTAATATGTTCTACATCCAACACTGCATCAGACTTTAAAACTTCATCCGACCATTTCGATCCTTTATAAGATTTGTCAGAGTGTAATACTACGATCGGACATTGAATGTTGAGGCCGCTCTGCAATTCCTGTTGTGCCAAGTGAATTGCTCTTATCCAACCCAAATAGGTGGGAAAATTTTCAATAGGTTTCCATTGGGTATTAAAATCCCATTCCCCTTTGTGTTTGATATGTAAGCTCATAGGATAGGTTTGGGGTAATTTGCTCATCTCTAGATATGGAAACCATTTTCCTAAGGGTGAAAGTAGGGGTATGGTCAATTTTGAAATGGCTGGAACATTAAAATCGAAGAATGGACTGTTAAGAATCAAACCACTGATATTTGAATGGTAATGAGCATATAAAGCTGTGGTTAATCCCCCAGTACTATGACCATTTAAGATAATTTTCGATACATTCCATGGTTCAATAAATTTAATGGCGTAGTCAATTTCTTGAAAATATTCTTTGATTTCACCTATAAAATTAGGTTTATCCTCAGGGCGTAAATTTCGACCATAACGGCGCAGGTCAATCGCAACAAAATCAAAGCCTAGATTGTTAAACCAAAGAGCCATTTCTGTTTGAAAGAAATAATCGATAAAACCATGTACGTAGATGATAGCCCCTTTTGATTCAATATCGGTTCTGCGATAAATTAGGGTTGCTTCGCTTTTGTTTTCCTCAACCTGAAAGGTATGAAGTGTAAAATCTGTACTTTTCATAGGCGTTTTTTAATAATCATGGTTAATTTCATTGAACAATAATTCAGATTTATGGCAATGCACTCATCAGTTTATGAATATTATCAACCTGGGTATTGAGTTGTCTTAAAAAATCCAGTTTGGTTTTATAATTCTTAATTTCAACCATTTGGTTGCAGTCTTTTTTAATTTGGTTTTGAGTTCCTAACAAAGTAAGTTGTCGTTGATAGGCCGAGATCTGACATCTAATAAAATTGACCTTAACAATGGAAGTCTTAAGTTGGTCTTTTTTGTTTTTTAACGCCTGATTGGTGGGTTCTGAGGCCAGCTTTTTTGCATTTAACCGTTCCATTTGCTTCAATTGTTCGTCTTTTTCTTCAATGTTTTTGATTAAAGATTGTTCTTCAGGTGTCATTATTGGGGTCAAATCATAATAAATTAGCCCTTTAATATCAACTTCATAATTACCAAATTCTTGTTGTTTAATAATGATTTGGTCTCCCTCGACATACCTATATAGAAAATACTTATCGTTAAATAAGTACTTGATTAGTAGTTTCTTCAGTTCATTATTATTCGAATTCAGCTTGGTGTTTTCTATTAAGGAAATCGAAAGACTGGGATTTTTTAGTTTTTTGTAAAATGTAAACTGTTCTTCTTCTTTGGGTTCGGTGGTTGTATTAATTAATTTTAATATTCCATTTTCCCAAACTTCACTTTGAGATTTTCCAGCCTTCTGAATTTCAAAAAGTCCATTTAAGATTCCATTTTCTGAAAGTTGAACCCGAACAAAGTAATTGCCGATACTGTCTAAAAAAATTAGGCTGTCCACCAAAATACCTTTATTCCACGTGGCTTCAATAAATATTTTTTCTACGGTTATGGGGCTTTCTTTTTTAGTTCTGTTTTGCTGGTCTATTTTTTTATATTTTTCGATGATCCCTTTATACTTCCATTGCCCATCAGGCATTCCGTCTTTATAATTAGCTTCTAGAATTATTTCATAGGAAAAGAAAAACCCAGTTTTATCACTTTCAAAATCTTTTGAGATGTAATTATAAGTCCAATTGCCATCTTTTAGTCCATTTTTGTAATTTCCTGATATACTGTGGCTAAACCTCCAGTCATCGGTTTTTTCTCTGGCCGAAAAACGAAATGAACCGTGTTTAATGGTCTGATTATTTGATTTGTAGAAAGCATAGGTTGCACTGCCTTTAATTTTGCCTCCAGAATAAAAGTCTCCATCATAACGTTCCGTTTTCTGAGAATATAGGCTAGAACTTAACCAAAGCAGACTAATAAAACCAAGTATTTTGGTCATTGATGGGTATTTAATCAATTCAGAATAGGTCATTATTTCAGTATTAAGATGACTATTGATTTGAATATCCAAATTTCTTAAGTTGATTATCATTTTCTCTCCAGTCCTTACTCACTTTCACCGTTAAATCCAAATAGATGTGTTTTTCCGTGAACTCTTCTATTTTTTTGCGAGCTTCAGTTCCTAATCGCTTAATTGCCAGGCCCCCTTTCCCAAGTATGATTGCTTTTTGAGTTTCTCTATTTACGTAAATGGTTCCTCGGATTTCAATTCTCTTGGATTCTTCAAGGTATTCTTCAATGGAAACTTCGCAGCTATAAGGGATTTCTTTCTGATATTGAATCAAAATTTGTTCTCTTATAAGCTCACTTACAAAAAAGCGCATGGTTTTATCGGTAAGCTCATCTTTTGGAAAGAACGGAGGACTTTCTGGAAGCTTAGCAATAATTAGTTTCAACAGGCTTTCAATATTGAATTTGTGTTGTGCCGAGATTGGAATAATGTCAGCTGATTCAAATGCCGATTTGATTTGCAGAACTTTATTTTCAAGAAATTCCTGGTTAGATAAATCTATTTTATTGATCGCAATAATTAATGGGGCGCCACTTTTGGTAATTTTTTTAATAATTTCTTCGGAAGGAATTTCTTCTTTTACATCCATCACGAAAAGAATTACATCCGCGTCTTCAAGGGCAGTTCCCACAAATCCCATCATGGCTTCATGAAGTTTATAGGAAGGTTTATCGATGATTCCAGGAGTATCTGAGAACACAATTTGATAATCATCGCCGTTTACGAAGCCCATTATTCGATGCCTTGTGGTCTGTACTTTTGCATTTACAATGCTAAGGTTTTCGCCTGTAATAGCATTCATTAAGGTCGATTTTCCTACATTGGGAACACCAATAATATTTACAAATCCAGCCTTATGTTGATTGTCATTCATATCATTTATATTTTCGGCAAAGTAACTAAAAAAGAAGGAGCAAAATTTCTAATTTTTAGATGGTATTTAAAGGCCTCAATGGAGAGCCTACTTTGGTAGGTGATTTGAAATGTTTTTCAAAACGTTTCGATATCTTATATAAAAAAGGGTGGAAGCAAAACCTAATCCTACAATAAAAGCAATCCAAATGCCAATGATCCCCAATCCCAATTCAAATGTAAGCAAATATGCAAGAGGAATATTGACAACAATATAGGCAATAAATGCATATACCATGGCACGTTTAACATCTCCAATCCCTCGCAGAATACTTAGCATAACCACTTGAAGACCATCAAATAACTGAAACATGGCTGCAAAAATCAGAAGTTGAGAACAAAGTTCAATTACTGCAACGTCATTGCTATAGATTTGAGGTATATAATATCGAAATAGATAGAATAATGCACCAGTCATAGCCATAAAACTGATTACTAAATGCACCGATGCTTTTGCAGCCATAGTCATAGCATGAATGTCTCCCGTTCCAAGTTGATGCGAAACTCGAATTGTTGTTGCAGAGCCTATACCCACAACTATCATAAACGAAATTGAAGCCAAGCCTAAAACAATTTGATGAGATGCAATAGCCACCACACCAAGCCATCCTGCCATTATTGCTCCTATGGCAAAAGCCAATACTTCCAAGAGTAATTGTAAACTTATGGGATAGCCCAAATGAAACAATTCTTTTAAATACACCTTATTAATAGGAGGTATTTTTTCAACTAAAAAATAAGGAATAAAAGCTTCTTCCCTAGCAAAAATGTATGCAAACCCAAGTGCCATCACAATTCTACTTAATAAAGTTGCAATCCCAGCTCCAAGTAAACCCATTTCAGGAAACCCAAACTTACCGTAAATCAAGAAATAATTAAAAATCACATTTACTAAATTACCAACGATAGTAATGTACATCGCATTTTTTGTGTTTCCTATCCCTTCAGAAAACTGCTTAAATGTAAAGAAAAAAGATAGAGGGATAAGCGAAATTACCAACACTATATAATAAGGTATAGCGAGTTCTGCCACTCCCGCTTTTTGATTCATAAATGGAAAAGCGAAAATGGCTAATAATAAAAGAATGCCAATCGCAATGTTTAAGGCAATATTGATGAATAATGAGTTATAAAAAATGGATGATAAGGCCGTTTTGTCCCCTCTGGCGACTGATTTACCTACAATAGGCGTCATGCCAAATGAAAATCCCATGGTAATTATCATTCCAATGATAAATATGGAATTAGCAAAAGCCGAAGCCGCCAAGTCTAATGTACCACGGTGCCCTACCATCATATTATCGACTTGTTGCACCATCACTTGTCCAATCTGCGCAATGATTACCGGTAAAGCAAGCTTTAAATTGCGTTTATAATAGGGTAAAAAGATTTTTACTGTTGAAATCATAGGTGCAAATTAAGGTACTTTTTTGATTAGTTGCACAAAAAAATGCCAATTTCAGGAATTATTTGGGTAATTATTAAGGTAACATTGGAAAATATAAGCAATAAATAGGATAAAAATTGATATTAAAATTGTATTAAAATTCATTAAATCAATTGATTATTTATTCTACAGAAATAATCAAAAAATAATTTGGATGATTAGAAAAGATATATATCTTTGCAGCCGC
>DZDC01000200.1 GCA_022736595.1 Draconibacterium orientale
TAAAAATTCAAAACCACCATCAACTCAAGAAGTTGCTCTAAAATCTTCCTTACCTTTTTAGCTTTTACAGTCTAATCTACATTTTTATAGAAACAAGGGTGTAGCTATTCTTCCTTTGGTTTACATTTCAATTATTAAGAATTGAGAAAAATGATTAGAAAAAACAAAATTCTCGGCTCAATTTTTGATAATTTCGTGCTCTGGATTCAATTCAAAAATTTTTACCTTAGAAATATCTATACGCCATGAATAAAGCCTTGTCAGTTTTACTAATTCTCTTGTTTTCAATAAGCTTCCAATCCTGCGAAACCGACCCATCTTCAAAAAAAACCAGCATGCTCTACACCAGTGGTGGACGTACTTCGGAGGTCTTGGTGGTAATCAGTGACGAACTTTGGAAAGGCGTCCTTGGCGACACCCTCCGGAGCCTTATGGGCGGTGTGCCAGAATGGTTGGCCGTGGCGGAAGCAGAATATGATCTGCACCAAATTCCCTATCGTATCTTCGACAATGTGTATCAAAAACAACGCAACATCTTGTTTATCAAGAAAAATGAATTGGAAGAAGGAAAGATAAAATTCAAAAATAATGCCTATGCTCAGCCCCAAACCTTTATTCAAATACAGTCAAAAACCACACAAGATTTGCTAAAATTGGTAGTGGAAAATATGCCTAAAATCAAAGAAACCTTTCATCATAACGACATCAAACGCATTGCCGAAGCCTATAAAGGATTGGAGGTAAAATCTCTTTCCAACGACTTGGCCAAGGCATTTGGTTTTAGCTTAACCCTTCCAAAAGGATTTTATATCGCCAAACGCGATTCTAACTTTATATGGCTACGCCGTCCCACCACTGATGTGGAGGAAGGAATATTGATTTATACCGAATCTTATACCGATACCTCAGCCTTTGGAATGCTGCAAACCATTGAAAGACGCAATGCCATCACCAAAAAGTACATTCCTGGACCTGTTGAAAAATCCTTTATGAAAGTCTCTGATTATTTTCCACCCCTCAATCGTCGTTTTGAATTTCAAGGCCAATTTGCTTCAGAACTCCGCTCTTATTGGGATGTGGAAGGCTATATGATGGGGGGGCCTTTTATTAGTTACACTTTTGTGGACACGGCTCACCAACGATTGATTACTCTGGATGGATACATCAAAGCCCCCAAAAAGAATAAACGCGATTTGATCATCCGACTGGAAGCCCTCTTTTCAAGTTTCAAATACCAGGAGGCGACTCAACAGAAATAAATCCAATTTTCAATCATCTTAAGTCCTTCGGGCGTCAGCACCGATTCAGGATGAAACTGCACCGAACGGAGGTTATAATGGCGATGACGCAAGGCTTGCACCTGCCCTAGCCCATCGGTGGCAATCACTTCGAGGGGAGTATTTTGCAAACTCTGTGGATCCACCACCCAACTGTGGTACCTACCTGTAAGCACGGTTTTAGGCAAACCTCTAAAAAGATTCTCATCAGCAACGGTCAGGAACGTTTCAACCGCTACCCCATGCAAAGGCGCATCGAGGTTAATCAATTGTGCACCAAAAACCTCTGCAATGGTTTGATGACCCAAGCAAACTCCCAATATTTTTTTATGCGCAGCATAGGTCCTCACCACTTGCATACTGATGCCTGCATCCTTTGGAAGTCCAGGACCAGGCGACAGTATGATTGCATCATAAGCCTCCACTTCATCAAGGCCAATTTGATCGCTATAGCAAACGTCAACCTCATTACAAAAACGTTGAACATAATGCAAAAGATTAAAAGTAAAGGAATCGTAATTGTCGAGTATGAGGATACGCATGGTTTAATTTTAGGCCACAAAGGTAAAAAATGTAATTTTGCCATCACAAACATCGACTTAAAACATTTTACCATGAAAATTACCAAAGAAGTAAGCATCGAAGACCTCGTTGAAGGGGTGCCCGGAAGTGTTGAATACCTAATGAAAGCAGGCATTCGCTGTATTGTATGTGGGGAACCTATTTGGGGGACCTTGGAAGAAGCCGCTCAGGAAAAAGGATTTGATGCCGTGGCCATCGAAGGATTTGTGAGCGACTTGAATGCCCTTTTCCTTAATCCCTCTGAAATGCCTATTCCTAAAGCGGTGATTCAGGTCAAAAAAATGTAAATTTTTTTTTTGATGGAGCTGTTGATTTACCTAACATCAACTTCGATATCTTAGAACTTGGATATCTCAAAAAGATTTATGAATAAGTTGAACCAATCCCGAAGGGATGGCATTCTTCTATCATAGAAATTTAGAATCATTTCAAAACCCCAAAGGGGTGATATAGAACCCAATTGCAGGGTCAATGTTTAGATATTTCACCCCTTCGGGGTTTTGGAGTTTGGGTTGCATTTTTTATAATAATTACACCCCTTTGGGGTTCACGCAATGGCTTAAGCAATGGAATTTTGAATTAATTCAAACTCCAAAATGGTGAGCTAATCACGAAGGCAAGGCATTCTTCCATAATTTTAATTTTGAAACATAAGAAACCGCAAATTCGATTGTACCCATTTTTTACAACCTCTTGGCTCCTCATTTCTTTTAAAATTTCAAAAATAATTTTAGGG
>DZDC01000072.1 GCA_022736595.1 Draconibacterium orientale
TTTATTGAGTTAGTTTAGTTTAAAAATCGCCCTTCTCCTTTAGGGCGATTTTTTCTATTTTTGCCATTTTCAATCCCAAATCAATGCTGTACTTTAGATTTCCCCTTTTCCTAAGTTTATTTTTAATTATTACACTTTTTGCTTGTAAAGATACCAAAGAGTCTAAAAGTATTCAATCTTATGAAAATAAACTAAAAAGTTCAGAATATTTCAAATATACAAAACTAATAAAGCTTCAACAATATAAAGGGTACCAAATACTTACATTGATGAATCCATGGAATCCGGAGTTAGAATGGATCACTTATTTGCTTCTTGAGGAAAATTATCAACAACCACAACTAAATATTAAACCCAACTTTACGGTTCAACTTCCTCTTACTCGCACCGTAGTAACCATGGCCTCTGGATTGGGGTTTATTGATCAATTGCAATCTCTTGAATGTATTGTGGGTGTAAGCAAAAAGGAATTTGTATATAATCCACTGATTAGAAAGTCAATTGATGATGGATTAATAAGTCAGGTGGGAAGTTTTGAACAACAAAGTATTGAGAATCTTCTAATGACAAAACCTCAACTATTGATTCAAAGCGCATACTCTGCCGACCAATTGTCTTTGGATAAATTCATAATCAATGCTGGTATTCCAGTTATTTATAATTGTGATTGGATTGAAGAGAATCCTTTGGCGAGGGCAGAATGGATAAAATTTTTTGGATTATTGTTGAGTAAGGCAACTCAAGCCGAAGCCATTTTTGATAGTATTGAGGTCAATTACCATAAACAATGCCGTATTGCTGAAAGTAAAAACCATAGAATTACAGTATTGGTTGGCACACCTTATAAAGATATATGGTATTTGCCCGCAGGCGGAAGTTACAAAGCTCAAATGATAAAGGATGCAGGAGGACATTATGCTTGGAAAGATCATTATCAATCGGGGAGTTTGGCCTTGTCATTTGAAGAGGTTTACGCCAAACAACATCAAGCTGAGGTCTGGATTGAAGTCCCATTTGAAACCTTTAATCTTATGCAATCAGAAAACTCTAATTACGAATTGTTTGATTCTTTTAAAAACAAACGAGTTTATAATAACCGAAAACAAATGCATGCTGATGGAGCAAATAATTATTGGGAAAGGGGGGTGTGTAGGCCTGATGAGATTTTAGCTGACTACATTAAAATTTTTAATGATGGTTCCGATATCGATAGTTTGCTCTATTATAAGCGTCTAAAATAGAAAAGGTTAAACAATCTTTAAAATATTGGAAGCTGAATTTTGGAAAATTCTTTTTTCAAGAAACTAAAAAACCTCTGCGTTCCCAGGTTCTCTGCGGTGCATTTATTACCACTGAGAAACACAAATGAACTAACCTGAAATAGGAATATGAAATGAGGTTTTTTAATTGGGGAGAAGTGTTGTAATTTTATTTCTTGCTTTTCCGAAACAAAATCGCAATTGCCTTAAATTTGCCACTTAAATAAATTTGAATTTTGACTATACGCATACTTCTTTTATCCATTCTTTTTGTAGTTCTCAGCTTGTTGAGTTTGTTGACAGGTTCGGTATGGATTTCACCATCAGAAATCTACGAAGCTCTTACCAATCCTCAATTGAATGTAGTAAATCATTTTATCTTTACGCAGTTGCGATTGTCAAAAACCATTGCAGCCATTGTGGTTGGTATGGGTTTGCCCATATCTGGTTTAATGATGCAAACCTTGTATCGCAATCCACTGGCTGGTCCTTTTGTATTGGGCATCAGTAGTGGAGCCAGTTTAGGAGTTGCTCTTTTTGTATTTGCTGGAAGCAGTTTACTCGCTTTAAGTCCGTGGCTTCTCTCTCTTGGATTAGGTTTTTTTGCCATTCTTGGTGCTTTTTTGGTAATGCTTTTAGTACTTACCGTTTCCATTTCCATCCGCAACTCAGCTTCTTTGCTCGTGGTTGGAATCATGGTGGGAAGTTTAAGCACTGCCTTAGTCAGTGTGATGCAATATTACAGTTCACCCCAACTCTTGCAAAGGTTTGTTGTGTGGACTTTTGGAAGCTTAGGCGGAATACATTGGAATGAAATCATTGTAATGACTTTGGTGGTTAGCTTTTCCATTGTGTTTAGTTTTGGCTTGATGAAGTCCATGAATGCATTGATGATCAATGAAGATTATGCTAAAGGACTTGGAATAAAGGTGAACTATTTAAAAATTAAAATGATAGTTTTAAGTAGCCTCATGGCAGGAATTATTACCGCCTATGCAGGCCCTATTGCTTTTATCGGCGTAGCTATACCACATCTTGCTCGTAACTTTATTCATACTTCGGATCATCGTAAGACTTTGCCAATAGTTTTACTTCTTGGTTCCAATATGATGTTGATTTGTGACCTTATTTCTCAACTTCCAGGCGGCACCACCGTGTTGCCAATCAATTCTGTGACTGCGCTTTTTGGAGCTCCCATCGTAATTTGGATTGTGATTAAAAATCGTAGTTTTTTAAACTCATGAGGGGTATGATTTTAGAGACAAAAAATTTAAGCATTGGTTATTCTGCCAAAAATAAAAGCAAGATATTGCAATCTTCGCTGAACTTAAAATTGAAATCGGGGAATCTTGTGAGTTTGGTGGGACCCAATGGAGTAGGGAAGAGTACATTGCTAAAAACTCTTTGTAAACTAATTAGACCCATTGAAGGTGAGATTTGTATAAAAGGGGAAAGCCTTGAAAGTGCTGAATCCAATGCGTTGGCCATGGTGCTTACTCAAGGAATTTACGCTCATGGTTTTACTGTGTTTGATGTGGTAAGTTTAGGTAGATATCCTTATACCAATTGGATAGGAAAGATGACGGCTCATGATGTTCAAATCATTGAGAATGCCATGGCGAGTGTTCATATCGGTCATTTGGCACATCAATCGGCCATGCAACTGAGCGATGGTGAAAAGCAGAGAATGATGATTGCAAAGGCTTTGGCCCAAGAGACTCCTCTAATTATTTTGGATGAGCCTACTTCCCATCTCGATTTGGTCAACAAAATAGAAATCATTCACCTGCTTCACCAGCTTTCACGTCAACATTCAAAAGCCATCTTGATGGTTACCCACGAACTTGATTTGGCCATTCAAAACTCTGATGAAATGTGGATTATGTCGCAGGAGGGAATTCAGATGGGCTGCCCCGAAGATTTGATTCTTGATGGTCGATTGCAGCGCTTATTTCAATCCAATCAGATTGTTTTTAATCAGGATCAACTTCATTTTCAACGAAATCATCTGTTATCAAAACCTATTTGGATGAAGTCAAATTCTGATGGATTGGCTGAAAAGTTAAGCTTTCAGTTGCTTCAAAAGCTAGGATATTACTTGGAAGCTGGCTACAAGGATTGCCAATTGGAATTGTTAAGTAACCAAACTTGGCAAATTACGAAAAATAATTCTGTTTTTCAGTTTGAAAATCTGGCGGGTGTACAAGATTTCCTAAGAAATAATTAAAACTGCGTTATTAAGCAATCGACCTGCTTACCAACCTAATCTTCAGCATCTTCTTCTATAAGGTCAGTGTTTTCAAAATCCAATTCATCTTCTTTGGTTAAGTAGCTGGAAGGAAGTGTTTTTTTTGCTGTGGCTCCAAGTTTACTTATAAGCTGGGCCTTGGAGCTGATGTTTCCTTTTCCTTCGATGAGTTTTGATTTTGCTTTTTCAAAGAAATCGCTGGATTTCTTAAGATTGTCACCAATTTTTTCAAAATCTTCTAAAAAGGCAACAATCTTATCCACCATTTTCCCGCTTTCTTCAGCGATTTTAAGCACATTCTTATTTTGCTTGTCGTGTTCCCAAAGCTCTGCAATCATCCGAAGTGCAGCAATAAGATTGGTAGGACTAATGAGTAAAATTTGCTTGCGATAGGCTTGGCTCCAAAGTTCGAAATCATTTTGTACAGCGAGCAAATAAGCAGGTTCAATGGGTAAAAACATCATTACAAATTCTGGAGTTTTTCCACTCTCTATGAGGTCTTTATAGTTTTTGCTACTTAAGGATTTAATGTGGTTCTTTATGGATTCAATGTGGAGTTTTAAATGTTTTTTCTGCTCTTCGGCATTGAGGGCATTCACATAAGCTTCGTAATTTCTAAGACTCACTTTCGAATCAATAACAACAAAGCGTTCGCCTGGATATTTCACAATCACATCCGGGCGCAACCGTTGGTTGTCTTCACTTACAAAACTCTGTTGCACAAAGTATTCGCGACCTTTGGTAAGTCCTGAGTTTTCTAAAATATTTTCCAAAATCATCTCCCCCCAATCACCTTGAGTTTTATTGTCGCCTTTCAGAGCCAAGGTGAGGTTTTTGGCTTCTTCACTTAAGCTACGATTGTATTTCTCAAGTTGCAAAAGTTGCTCTTTAAGTGAAAAACGCTCGCGTTCATCGTCTTTAAAAGCATCGGTAACTTGCTTTTTGAATTGATCAATTTTTTCCTTCATCGGATTGATAAGTTCGTCGATATCCCGTTTGCTCTGCTCCGAAAAATTCTTCGATTTTTGATCTAAAATCTCATTAGCTAGTACTTTAAACTCGTTTTTAAGTTGATCTTTTTGTTGATTAAAAACTTCAAATTGAGCGCTTAGCTTTTCTTCTTCTGCTTTCAATTTTGCTGTTAAAGTATGTTGATGTTTTTCTAATTCTGTTTTTTCCTCCTTTAGTTTTTCAAAGTCTGTTTTAAAACCCTCCAATTCAGAAATTTTGTTCAACAACATGGAATGTTCCACACTTAAACTATTCACTTGAAGTTTCATCTCCATTTGCTCATCTTGTAAAATTTGTTTTTCGGAATTCAGTTTTATAACTTCTGATTTCAACGAAATTGCATCATTTTTAAGTTGGTCAATTTTGCTGGTTTCACCTTGATATTCAAGTTGTAGGGTATGATTTTTTCGGTTGAAAATGATATAGGCCACACTAAAGCCGGCAACGATTCCAAGAACGACAATTAGATATTCCATTGGGGTTTATTTATGAACTTACAAAGGTATTAAAAATGGCGTGCTAAAGAAGAGCGTGATTGTTTAAGATTTAGGATTCTTTCATTGCATAAAAATTTATCTTTGTTTCCAAATATCCATATAATGACAGACGCTTCAAACAATTCACTTTTTTATAATTCAGACGTTGCCTTTAGCAAGTTGATGAGTAAACGCATTAATACAATATTGCTTTTATGTAGCAATTACGATGCTTTTATGTTGGAAGAAGATGGCCGCATCGATGAGCAAATTTTTAATGAATACGTGGCTTTAAATCTCCGATATCCGCCACAATTCATTCAAGTTGCTTCTGCGAAAGAAGCTATGGAAGTTCTTAAGAATGATCATGTTGATTTGGTTATTAATATGCTTAGTGTGCAGGGAATGGATCCTTTTACGCTTTCAACCAAGATTAAGGAAAAATATTCGCACATTCCCATCGTAATCTTAACGCCTTTCAGCAATGAAGTAAGTTTAAAGCTGAGCAAAGAAAATCTGCAAGCTGTGGATTATGTGTTTAGCTGGCTGGGTCATGCCGATATTTTGCTGGCTATAGTTAAACTTATTGAAGATCAAATGAATGTGGAGTATGATGTGAATAGCATTGGTGTTCCTGCCATTATTTTAGTTGAAGATTCTGTGCGTTTTTACAGCAGCTACCTCCCTAATATTTATAAAATTATTTTTCATCAGTCGAAGAAATTTATGACTGAAGGGCTCAATGAGCATCAAAAAACCATGCGCATGAGGGGAAGACCTAAAATATTATTGGCTACCAATTATGAGCAAGCTGTGCAATATTATCAAAGGTATAATAATAATATTTTAGGGGTAATTTCAGATATTAGCTATAAGCGTGAAGGGGAAAAAGACCCACAAGCCGGTCTAAAACTCTGCGAACATATTCGCTCCGAAGACCCCTTTATGCCTTTCTTGTTGCAGTCGTCAGATCCAACCAACGAAAGCAATGCTCATAAATTGAAAGTTGATTTTATCGATAAGAATTCTAAAACCCTAAACAAGCAACTTAGAAACTACATTATTGAGAATTTTCACTTTGGCGACTTTCTTTTTTATAGTCCAAAAGAAAAAAAGATTGTAGGAAGAGCTCATGATTTACAAAGCCTTCAGCGTTTGATTAGAGAAGTGCCTGATGAAGTTTTTGAATACCATATTCATCGCAATCACTTTAGTAAGTGGCTTAAATCCAGAGCTCTGTATCATGTTGCCAATATGTTTAGGTTTATGCGTGCCGAGCATTTTAATAATTTGGATGAGGTTCGTAACTTTATTTATGATGCCCTTGCTGAATATCGTTGGAACTCCGGAAGGGGGGTAATAGCTAAATTTTACCGCAATAGTTTTGACAATTTTGTCAATTTTGCACGCATCGGAGAGGGAAGTATCGGTGGAAAAGCAAGGGGATTAGCCTTTGTTGACCTCCTTTTAAAAAACAATAAAATGCATCACAAATATTCCGGCGTGGTGGTTAGCATTCCAAAAACTGTGGTTATCAGCACTGATGTTTTTGATGATTTCATGGATATGAATAATCTCTATGATTTGGCCTTAAGTAATGTTTCTGATGAGTCTATTTTGGAAGGATTTATCAAAGCCAGCTTGCCTTTGGCTTTGACGCAGGATTTGGAAAAATATATTGATGTCGTAAGTAAACCCATTGCCATTCGATCTTCAAGCTTGCTCGAAGATTCGCATTATCAACCTTTTGCAGGTATTTACAGTACCATTATGTTGCCTTTGACGGGTGGCAAAACTAAAGCTTTGAAGAAGATGAGCGATGCCATTAAAAATGTGTATGCTTCGGTATATTTCAAAGCGAGTAAAGCCTATATGTCGGCTACTAAAAACGTAATTGACGAGGAAAAAATGGCAGTGGTGCTTCAAGAGGTTTGCGGTGAGTCCTATGGCGATTTTTTCATGCCTTCCTTTTCTGGCGTTACTCGAAGTATCAATTTTTACCCCATTGGCAATGAAAAAGCTACCGATGGTGTAGTGGAGCTTGCCGTTGGATTGGGTAAGCAAATTGTGGATGGAAGCGGCAATAGCCTGCGGTATTCTCCATTAAATCCTTCAAAAATTCTTCAAGTTTCTACTCCTGAGCTGGCCTTAAGTTCAACTCAAAAAAAATTCTACGCCATTGATCTAAAGCAAGACCATTTTATTCCTGATGTGAATGATAGCGTTAATTTAATTCATTTAAATACACGCCAATTGCCAATACATCCTTCACTTCGGATGGTTTTGTCTTCTTATGATCTCAATGCCAATATGATACGAGATAATATGGACGATGGTGGGAAAAAGATTGTCACCTTTGCTCATATACTAAAGTACGAGAAGTTTCCCTTAAATAAAATTATCAAAGATATTTTAAGGCTAGGCCAGCAAAGTCTTAATAAGCCAGTAGAAATTGAATTTGCAGTAAATCTTAATAAAGATAAAAATGGAGAATATACATTCAATTTGTTGCAAATAAGGCCTATAGTTGAAAGTAGTGAAGCACAAATTGTGGAGGTAGGCGAGGTTGATCTTAATAGTACCATTATTTATTCCGACAGTTCTTTGGGTAATGGCATTTATAAAAATATTAAGGATATTGTTTACGTTCGGCCCGAAACTTTTAATTCGGCCAGCAATAGAACTACGGCCTCTATTATCGAAAAGATTAATAATTTATTTGTCGAGAGCAAAAGAAATTATATTCTTGTGGGGCCAGGTCGATGGGGCTCCAGTGATCATTGGCTGGGCATTCCCGTCATTTGGCCTCAAATAAGTCAAGCGCGCATCATTATTGAATCTGGCTTAAGCAATTATCGAATTGATCCAAGCCAAGGTACACATTTCTTTCAAAATTTAACGAGTTTCCAAGTGGGGTACCTTACTGTAAATCCCTACATTCATCAAGGGCATTACGACTATGAATACCTTAATAGTCTTGAAGCGAGTTATGAGGATGAGTATGTACGCGTCATTCATTTTGAAAATGAATTAGCTATAAAACTTGATGGTAAGCACAGTAAAGCAGTGGTTTATAAACCCATTATTGAATGATAAATATGAATCAAAAAGCGGGTCTTTTTTATTAATTCTTTTTCTGGTGGGCTGAGTTGAGCCAGTCGAAGTGAAGAAATAAAAATCGCTGCGTTCTATGCGTCTTTTTGACAGGCTCACTTTGGCTATGCTCAGCAAATCGCAATACATCGCTCTGCAGTGAGTAAAAATGCGGCGGTCTGATAAATATCATTGTTTTTGAATATACTAGCCACCTGCTTTCATATTACATTTGAGCCGTAATAATGTTTTTCATTTTTTGTTTTTTGAACGCTGCCAGATCCCAAATGGTAGCGTTCTTTTTTTTTATTCATTTCTTCGATTTCAGTTACGTTTCGACTTTTTTTTACGAACTATTTCTGTCGGTTGTAATAAGTGCCTTCAATCATAATACTTTCTATGAGTTTTTTTTTATGTTTGTTTTTCACGTCCGGTTAAATCTGATTAAAAACGCTGTAACGCTTGGTACATCTCGTCCCTACGGGACTTTATTGCTGCGGGAGGTTAATTTAATTCTACCAATATTACGTCCCTAACGGGACTGTCCCGGAGGGACAAGATATTGGTAGAAAGTATATTACAGAATTATTAAAAGTCCCGTAGGGACGATATAAGATTTTACCCGGACACCAATGTTTGTTTTTATGAAGAAGCTCTAATTTCAACTTTTAGCAAAAAAAAAGGTCGGAATGACCGACCTTTTTTTAATACACTATTAAAAGGATTACCAAATTTTAGCTCTTTTCTCTGGAGCAATAAAATTAGGGTCTTTTTCAGTTACATTGAAGGCTGTGTACCACCAAGATAAATTAGCAACACCTGCATTTACACGAGCATCGCCAGGTGAATGCACATCTTCCTGCAAGCGACGAATGAGTGTTTTGGGTCTAATGTGTTGACGCCAAATCTGAGCATAAGAAATTAAATAGCGTTGATCAGAAGTTAATCCATCAATTGGAGCGGGTTGGCCTTTTTCGCCATAAGATTTTTGCAAAGCGGCATAAGCAATAAATAAACCTCCATTGTCAGCAATATTTTCGCCAAGGGTAAGTTCACCATTAACATGCAGACTATCAAGTATTTTGTAATTGTTGTACTGTTCAACTAAAATTTGAGTTTTAGCCTTAAAGTTTTCTGCATCAGCAGGAGTCCACCAGTCTGAAAGGTTACCATTTTTGTCGTATAAACGACCTTGATCGTCAAATCCATGAGTCATCTCATGACCAATAACCACACCTATGGCACCATAGTTTACGGCGTCGTCAGCAGTTGGGTCAAAGAATGGAGGTTGTAAAATAGCAGCAGGGAATACAATTTCATTCATGGTTGGGCTATAATAGGCATTGACAGTTTGTGGTGTCATTCCCCATTTCTCACGATCTACAGGCTTGCCTATTTCTTCAAGGTTTTTCTTGTAACTAAAGGCACTGCAATTCCAATTGTTTTGAATAAAGTTGGTAGAATCAATTACAACGCTGCTATAATCTTCCCATTTGTTAGGATATCCCACTTTTAAATTCATGGTTTGAAGCTTTTCTTTGGCTTTCACTTTGGTCTCAGCACTCATCCAATCGAGGTTTTCGATGCTTTCGTTAAGTGCAATTTTCAGATTGCCAACCAATTTAACCATTCGGTCTTTGGATTCGGCTGGAAAATATTTTTCAACATAAAGTTTGCCGACAGGCTCGCCTAAATTGCTATTGGTAAAGGCTATCATTCTTTTCCAACGGGGTTTCATTTTGTCAACACCTGAAAAAACGGTGCTATAGAAGTAAAAGTTTTGCTTTTCAAATGCAGTGCTTAGATTCTCAGCATTGGAATTGATAACATTCCAAACAAGATATGTTTTCAAATCTTCAACTTTTGCTTTTGCAAAAAGGGCTGATAAATTTGCAAAGAATTTGGGTTGCCCCACGTTAATGGTTCGTAAACTGTCAACACCAATGGCAGAAAAATAAGTAGCAAAGTCAAATTTTGGAAATTCCTTTTGTAGTTTTGCTAAGTCATAAATATTGTAAGTGGCATTGGGATCACGAAGTTCCATGTTGGTAAAGGAACCTTTTGCGAGATTGGTTTCAATATCCATGACGGTTTTCGCATTTTTAAGTGCAGTTTTTTCATCATTTCCAATGAGTTGAAACATTTTTGCTATATGGGCAAGATATTCTTTTTGAATGGTTTTGGTACGTTCGTCGGTATTGGTATAGTAGTCACGCTCGGGTAAACCAATTCCTCCTTGATACAAATTGGCTATCACCATGGAGCTGTTTTTCTCATCTTGACCGCTAAAGGTAGCAAAGAAAGGGTAGGAGCCCATAAAGTTAAGCTTGGCTTGCATTTTCACCACATCTGTGGTAGTCTTCAATGCTGCAATTTCCGCCAAAATTGGTTTAATGGGTTCATAACCCATACTTTCAATTCTTGAGGTATCCATAGCCGCTTTGTAATAATCACGAATTTGTTGCTCTGGACTTCCTGTTTTTAAATCGTTTTTCTTCGAGATTTCCTCAATAATGCTTTTTACTTCTTCTTCGTTTTTGATGTTCAGTAATTCAAAGGCACCATATCTACTGTATTCCTCGGGCATGGGGTTGTTTTTTAACCATCCACCATTGGCATACATAAAAAAGTTGGTGCCAGGATTAATGTTTGTATCCAAATTGGATAATTCGATTCCTGTAAATTTCATGGGTTCTTCTTTGGGTTTTTCTTTGCAACTTCCAAGAATGGCCGCAAAAGCCATCATAGGAACAACAATTTTTAAATTCATGATTGATAAGTTTGTTTAAGGGTTTATTAAAAAATCGAGATTAGATCCAGGTTGAACTTCAAAGGGTTCCATTCCATTTTTAAATATTCGCATGGGATGGGCTCCTTTCAGAACCAGCTTTTGGCCTTGCATTTCGAGCAAGCAAGCTTCGCGCAAACCCACGACATAAAGGTTGGGATTTACTTTCAAAAATTCTTCAATACGTTGTTGACGGGTTTCACCTCCATGTCCTGCAGGATGTGCATCCAAATAGTGTGGATTGATTTGAAATGGAATTAAGTGGGTACAATTGAAACTTTCGGGTTCCACAATGGGCATATCGTTGGTGGTGCGAAGCGAAGGACAGGCAACATTGCTTCCGGCGCTCCAACCCATATAATAAGCACCTGCTTTTACAGCTTTACTTATTTCGTTCATAATGCCCACTTTGTGAAGCATATAAACCAGATAGAAAGTATTTCCACCGCCAACTGCAATGGCTTCGGCTTCGCGCACTGCTGCAATAGGATCAGCTTGACGATGAATGCTGTACAATTCATAACCCAGCTTTTGGTAAACATCGGCAACTTTCTTTTCGTATAGGTTAAAGGAGTCTTCTAGTCCTTTTTCTGAAAGTCCTACTCCAGCATAAGGAATAAAAAGTACTTTTTTGATTTTGTTGCCCAAAAATTCAACGATGTGTTTTTCAGGCCAAGCTAGGTACGGCTCACCAGCCATAGTAGAATTGCTTATTAGTAATAGTTTCATATTCATTCGGTCTGTTTAAATTTTAAAGTTTGCTTCGATGTCAGTAGTTTTAAATCTTATTGCTTTGAATTCTAATTTGGCTGTATCTTAACAAAACAAGGATTTGTAATCTGGTTTTTGGTTCAATAATATGGAGCAAATTTATATAAAAAAAAGCCCCAAACTTTACTTGGGGCTTTCTATAATCTTAATAATTTGTACTATTCAACTACCTTTGCAGGCTTGGTAGATTTGGATTTAGTGGTGGTAGAGTCAACTTTAGATTTCGTAGGTTTTTTAGCGGCTACAGCTTCAACTTTTATTTTTTCCTTTGCTGGTTTTACCAGAGGTTCATGAATTGAATCTTTTTTTCGTGGTCGGCGTTTGCCAAAGGACTTGTTTACGATTTTTCCCCTTCTAGATTTTATATCACCTTTTCCCATAGTTTTATGTTTTAATGGTTAGTATAAAAATAACCCCCAAAGCTACATTTTTTTTATAAGAAATTACATTATTATTATAAAAATAAGTTCTAAATTAGAAAAATTGAATTGAAAGAAATTTAGTACATGACAATTTTCAATTTAGACCGTCTAAGGTTGAGGTTGTATTG
>DZDC01000073.1:0-7359 GCA_022736595.1 Draconibacterium orientale
ATTTAGAATCTTATTGTTAGGCTTAATTTAAAAAGTGAATGTTTTCTTATTGAAACATTCACTTTTTTTTGATAGCCATTTTCGCACAGCGGCGGCCTTTATTACTACAAGCGTTCGACTGAGCTTCGGTCATTGAGCGTAGTCGAAATGCCGAAGTCTCAACCCAAGTATTGATTACTTTTTTTGGGCTTCAGCAAAAAAGTAATGAAAGTTTTACCGCTACTGCATAGCGCGAAGCAGTGTTGTTTTTTATACTTTTTGTCTTAATACAAAAAGTAACAAAAAAATCAAGGCCAAAAAAATCCAACCCGCTCTTGCCATGCTTAATATTTGCCAAGCAGGGAGTTTAAGAATGACTTGGGCTGGCTTTTGGCCTTGAATGAAAAACAGAACCTAAGTGCTTTGGCTTGGCACTTTCCTTTGTCATTCTTAAAAACTCATCCCTCATTCTTCGGGATCTCGCCCTGCGGCAAATCTAAAGCAAGGCAATTCACAGCCCGTCGGCCTCGCTTTTTGGCCATTCCCCCGCTGGAGGTAGCGCTTGGCTTTATTCGATGAAAATCAATTGTGTATTAACTTTAGCCATTTTCGCACAGCGGCGGCCTTTATTACTACAAGCGTTCGACTGAGCTTCGGTCATTGAGCGTAGTCGAAATGCCGAAGTCTCAACCCAAGTATTGATTACTTTTTTTGGGCTTCAGCAAAAAAGTAATGAAAGTTTTACCGCTACTGCATGGACGGTTTTAAGCCAAAGAAATATCATTAACTATTCAGAAATTGGCTTCTGAATGAAGCATTCTCTTTTTTGGTTTTATCATTTTTTACGCTAATTTTGACCTCTCATTATAACCCAACATTCACAATTCATGTCGGCACCCATAGAGCAATACATCAACAGTCAAGGACAATGGTCGAGTTTACTGATACTTTTGCGAGAAATCGCTCTGAGTACTTCAATGGAAGAAAATTTGAAATGGGGAGTTCCTGTCTATGGCTTTGGGAAAAAGAATTTGGTGGGAATTGCAGCTTTTAAATACCATTGTGCACTGTGGTTTTATCAAGGAGCGCTATTGGAAGATGCTGCTGGTAAACTCATTAAACCACAGGATGATCCAGCTAAAGCCATGCGTCAGTGGCGATTTACCAGTCCTGATGAAGTGGTGGAGTATGCTGATACGATCCAAGATTATATGTTGCAAGCTATCCAAAACCACTTACAAGGTAAGGAAATAAAACCTGAAAAACAGCCCGAACCTGAAATGCCAATAGTTTTAAAGCAACTTTTGGATGATCATAAAAATTTAGCTGCGGCATTTCTTAATTTAAAACCTGGCCGAAAAAAAGAATTTATACAATATATTGCTCAAGCCAAACGCATTGAAACTCAAGAAGCTCGGCTTAAGAAAATTGCCCAACTTCTGAATGAAGGGGATTGTACGAACAGTACAATGCTTGCTAATACAATTGTATCTGATTTGTGACGTAATCTTAAAATTAATCCATGTCATACCAAAGACTGTCAACTCGTTACGCCTTCGATGGTGGGCTTTCATTACCCGGATTCTTTATTGTTTTTATTGGTGCAATATTCTTATTAAATTAAAAATGAGTATTTAAACGCAATAAAGTTTTTTTCAATATTAATTACAACCAATGACTTCAACCCCCCACACCTGCACACAATGCCTTCTCCACGATCAATTGGAGGGCGTACAGATAAATGATAAGGGAATTTGTAATCACTGTGCTGATTATAAGCATTTTACACCAGTTGGGGAATCGCATTTGATTCAGATTTTGGAAAAAGCCAAACGCAAGCAAAAAGTATATGATGCGCTGGTTCCCTTAAGTGGAGGCAAAGACAGTACCTATGTGCTTTACTTGGCTCGCCAACGATATCAACTCAATGTGCTTACCTATACTTTTGATAATGGGTTTATGAGCGAATTGGCTAAAAGCAACATCGAAAAAGCTGTAAATAAAACAGGGGTCGATCATATTTGGGTGAGGCATGACCCTCAAATGATTCATCAAATGTACCGGACTACCTTGCTCAAAAGCGGCGAAATCTGCGGGATATGTGGAGTGGGTATCGAGCGAAGTATGCTAAAACTTTCTGAAGCCTATCAAATTCCGTTGATTCTTTTGGGACATTCTCCCACCGAAGCCAATTCCTTTACCTCCGAAAATATCTACGATCAAGCCCGATTAAAGGCCATTCTTCGAACCAATAAAAGTATCAATGAAGGCATGGTAAATCGTTTTTTGATTTATCCCAATCTCAATTTTATTAGCAGCTACATTTATACTTTGATGGGGAAGTTTGGCAAGAAAATTAATTTATTGTACTACCTTCCTTTGCCCAGCGACCATGAGATCGGGGTGCTTTTGAAGCAAGAAATGGACTGGTCTGAACCTCAGGATTCTCAATATACTCGCCATTTCGACTGCCATGCCGAACCCCTGACCAATTACGTTCGCCAACATCGTTTTGGCGCTGCCCGTCGCCTGCCCCAATTGAGTAATATGATTCGCAATAAGGAAATTTCCCGCGAAGAGGCACTCAAAATTTATGAGCAAGATCAAGCTTTTCTACAACCTAAAAATTTTGAGAAAGTGCTTTCTGAATTAGATTTAAAAATTGAAGATTTAGAAAAAATAACCCAAATTCCCCAGCAAGTTTTTTCTAAAGAAGTTTCCCAAACCAACCGCATTTTTGCCATAGCACGCCGATGGGTTAAGAAATAAACAAGTAAGAAATATTTCTGGATTTTACCAAATCTATGCGGTACGCAAATGCTGCCCAAATTGGTGGTTATCGATTTATTATTAGTTTGCTTTGATAAATCTGATTTTTAAAAAGGATTTGAAAGATGTAAATGCCATTCGTTAAATCCCCAACATATATGGGGTCTGATAAGTTCACATTTTGACGACTTTTTATCAATAGTCCTGTTGAATTTAGGATTGAATAATATGCTTGTTTCATCTCCATTTCACTGGTATTCACTGTGATATATTGCTGTGCAGGATTTGGATATATCTGAAAACCTTTTTTATCCATCTCATCAAGGTAATTAGTACTCAAATGGAAATATTGCTCAAGAGTGAGAAATTCACAATTCATTGTATCCCAAACTTTTGCATAGTATTTACCAGATTGATTTATAAGTATGTTGTTTTGATTAAGATTCAAATCTGCGCCATCCAAAAACCACTGATATGTTTGAAAACCATTAATAGTGAGGTTGTTATTGGATTGAACAATAGAAGGAGTAATAAGTTGAAGCCCCGTTTCAGAAATGCTATCTAATGTTGTTTGAAAAGCTATAGTTTTCAAAGTACTATCTATTGCATCGCTAAGTCCAGCATTAAAGTTGCTCTGAAGTGGTGTTGATTTGAAAATGGTAGAATAGATTATATGTGAGCTAAGCATTGAACCAGCCAAAGAGGGATGTGTATCATCGGCACTCCAGAGATTAATACTTGGGTAATTGGTAATTACTCGCTTAAAGGCAGCGCCTATTGGCGCAATAATTTGCCCCAATGAATCCATCATATATTCATAGTTTTGATAAATACTATCGATGAGCGCGATGCCTGAGTTTCCATAAGGCATATAGCCATCTTTAGGGCCAAAGCCTGTGAACCATAAGACTTTAGCACAAGGATGATAATAGAGCAACGAATCTCTAATTTTTTTATGCCCTTCGATAACTAGACTACTTGGAGGAAATTGACCATAACTTAAACAAAATCTGCCTTGATTGTCTTGCAAAACCAAATAGTCCCAATCTTCTGCCCTGATAAGTTGATAAACTGTAGGATTATTCATGTGAGCTGAGGTGCCTTGTGCTATATCACCCACAGAAACACCGCCAGGCATGTGAGATAGTACCTTCACCGGCTTATTGGCACTCCATGCAGTTTGGTAGAAAAGAGAAGGAAGATTGTTGTAACTAGTAAAACTGTTACCAATAAATAGGACTTTTGTAGTATCATTGGCGATGCCTACCCGAAGGATACAAAGCAAAAAAATACTGATAAATAGTTTAGTCATTAGATTGAATTTTTGTATATGCATTAACGCACAACCACTAATTTGACAACCCTTATGCGCTCACCACTTTTGATAAAAATATGGTATATTCCATTCTCAAGATTCAAATTTGAAAGCTGAATTCGGTTGTCGTTTATTTCTATTTGAGTAGTTGAAAAAACCACGGAATTATTGAGATTTAGAATCCACAATTCGTCGATGTGGTTGAAGTTTTTAGATAAGAGGATCGTACAATTGTTGGAAGCTGGATTAGGAAATAACCCAAGTTGATCAAATTGACTTTCAAATAAACCAGTATCATCGATAACTGATATAATAATAGTATCCACCGCATGGCAATTTGAGCTATCCGTCACCTGCAACCATAATGTATTGGCCCCAATATTTAAATCTGAGCCACATAAATAAAGGTTGTTGGTGCTATCGCCAGTGCTCCACATATTTTTCAAATCCACACTATCACCGAGCAAACTTATGCACTGTGAGGCTTTTATTAGGGTATCATTTCCTAATTCAGGTTTCTGTAATTTGACTACTTTAATTTGTAATCCCTCTGAAGCCTCCCCTATTCCGTTGATATTGATGCCGCTTACAGCGATTGTGGCTGTTCCCTCGAATGTATTGTTCCACACGATATTTATAGACGTGTCATTTCCAAGAATAGTACCTGCGCTCATGGGTGACAATTGCCAGTTGTAATTATTGCATGTCTTAATCGTATTTGTAAAATAGCTTGATAATATTGGATTGCAAAGCAAGGTGTCCCCCATTGGCTTTTTAGGTTCTATTGGAAGATATTGATTCCCCAACGCCTTCATGCAGAAATTAGCTGTGGAATCAAAATTATACAAGTCATACCAGCTATTTCCAGAACCTCTGTAAAAACTTTGGTTAGGTTTAGCTCGACTGGTTACCAAAGTTTTCGCAGGAGAACCAAGGAGTACGGGTACATAAGAGGTTTTGTCGATTGGAAGTCCCCCATCTGATAGTTTTAGATAAACATGAAATCTTTCATTGGGAGTAATAACAAAAGTTTGATTTAGATCAATGGTATGAAAACCCGTATGACTGATAAAACCTGATATTTTGGTCAGGGTGTCAAATAATTGATTATTTATTATTGTATCAAAGACTATAGCTTCGTAACTAACACTATCACAAGCTGTAAAAAAGCTCAAAGCTTCAATTGTTTCGGTGCCTTCTGCATTAAAGGTATTAAATGCTTCAGTAACATTTTGCATTTCATCTCGCCAACCGTGATAATCGTGGTAATAAATCTTAGAGTATTGTAATCTTTCAACATTTTGAAACGAAACAGCTCCCATTTGAGGCTCTTGCCCGCAATGCTTGTCGTAATATGAAATCCAAAAATAACCAGAATCGCCCCAGGATGTTCCCCATGAGTTTTTCACGAGCCAGGCTCCAGGTGCTTTTGCAGGAGTAGCCTTATTATCGTCCCATCCAATTATTGCAACAGCATGGTTTGGTTCCACGGTTGAGGTTGGAGGTTGATAATGGATGTTTCCTGAATGCCAATACCCAACGCACATGCAAGTTCCAAGAACCCCATAATCTATAATTTTTTGCTTGATCGTATTTATTCTCGACAAATCTTCTTGTGCCATGTACCACTCGATATTTCTAGGGTAGAAATAATGATAACTGGTGTCGAAGCGTGCAGGAGCAGCATTGAAATTTTGCGCATCAATATCTCTAACAGCTCCTTCTCCACGAGCAAGATATGCAGCGGTTACCCTATAGTCGCCCCCATTGTGAACGGATAAGCCGCTGCCTGTATTTGGATTGGCGTCATCATTATTGTTTTGATTAAACCCATTCCACCAATCGAGGTGATATTCTGCTAAGTTTGGTTCGCCTGTTTCACCAGTAGTTGTCCAATTTCCAGTGATTTTTAAATTGCCCTCAATAGCGGCCATGGCTCCATGGGTCCAGCACGTACCTCCCTGTTGCGATTTCACCGAAGTGACCAAATTCACTCCATTCACGTTTCTTAAATCATAGGATTGGGGTAGGGTTTGACCGTAGATTAAGCTACTGATTGAAATTGCAACAATGAAATATAGGATGCCAAGAGGGTTCATAGTCTGAAATTTACGCAAATATAGGCAAGATTATTCCACCACTATCTTCTTTGAAATGGTGCTTAATCCATTGGTCTCCATGGTTATAAAATACATCCCGCTGGAAATACCAGTGATGTTAAGCTCAATTTCAGCTTGCCCGTCAATTTTTACTTCCTTGATGGTTTTGCCGCTTAAGTCGATTATTTTCAGGCTGTTGAACTCGTTAGGTGCAAATTCGATTTTGATTGAACCGGTTGATTTCACTGGGTTTGGGTAGATTTTAAAATCATTGTGGCTTCCTTCATCAATTCCTAAATCGTTCAAAGTAGTAAAACTTGCCAAGGTTGACCATGCGCTGGTGTCTGAAGCAGAGGAGCTGCATTTTGCCTTCACTTGGTATTGGTAGCTCGTGTTTTTGGTTAAGGAACTTAAACTTACGGTATCGTTTGTGGAGGTACCTGTTTGCCATGCAGTTGCTGTTGATGCCTTGTATCTTACGTTAAAATTTGGAGCTGTACTTGTCCAATAAATTGTAGCAGTGGTGGTATTAATATTAAATGAACCGAGACCTGTTGGGGTTGAGCATGGTGTAGAAACTGTATTTTTTTCAATAATATAATAGATGGCATTAGTTATTGCTATATCATTCCATTCAGAGGCTATGCCAAGCCAATAAGTCTGAGGAGCTCCATAGGGCCATTCAGTAAGTGCAATTGCTGCAGCATCTTGATCGGTTTGATAAACGAAATTATCCGGTTCGTTTATCGTTCCTGTCGATTTTCCACCCCAATTCACGAATGCGTTATTCACGGCGGCACCTCCTCCAGCGCCAGCTAATCCTTGGCCATTCCAGAAATTTGTACCTGAATTTGAGTTTGTTCCATCCCATTTCCAAGTTCCTTCGGCGAATTTATCGGTGGCACCAATCCAAATGTAGGCAGTACCTCCACCGTCATCGACTTGAGTATAGGTGCTTGATATACCCGCTGCTACTATTTTGGAATATATTTCACTTTGCTCGGCTTGATTGTCAATTTGAACTAAGTAACCTCCTCTTTCAACAGCGCAAGCAGCAGCGGTCGTCCAGTTTTTCATTTCTTTCACAATTTCGTAACTGTGACCATTATAGGTAAAAGAGAATATGTTGGCAGGATTTGCACATTGTGAAAAACTTGCTTTTGTAGCTAAAAACAATAAAATTATTAGAAGTAAATG
>DZDC01000073.1:7459-12145 GCA_022736595.1 Draconibacterium orientale
TTAATTTCGGTATTATTAATTAACTTGAGAATGTAAATTCCTTTTTGTAAATGAGTTAGGTCAATGGTCGTGGTGCTGCTTCCTTGATTTTTAGGATCAATATTCACTGACTCTATAAGTTTTCCACTAATATCAAAAAGCATATAGTGGCTAAATTTCCAATCGTTAGATTCGATGTTTACGATTCCTGAACTTGGGTTAGGCCATGTTTTAATCGTTAATGATTCTTGATCAACTTCTTCAACCCAAGTTAGACCACAGTTTTCTGTTTTATACATGATACCATCATTTCCAGCCACAAATCCTATATCATGCGAGAGGAAGCAGAAGCTCCAAAGGGCTTTTGTATTGAAGGTTGAATAGGAAGTCCAATTACTTCCTCCATCAGTTGTAAACATTAGATTTCCATCCATTTGGCCTGCAAAACCTATTTGGTGATCCACAAATTTTATGGCACCTACAATCGTTTGATTGGGTAAACTTATGTTCTGCCAGGTTACACCTGCGTCATCTGACCTGATAATTCTTCCTTGATCTCCTGCTGCTATTACCGAGTTAGAATCAATCATACAACTTGTGTAGAAATCGTAGTTAAGTCCGGTATTTACATTGTTCCAAGTTTGTCCTGCGTCATTGGAAATCAGTGTTTTGCCTCCTTCACCAAAAATTATAGCTTTGCTGCTGGTCAAAAACTGGATTGAATAAAGCAGGAGCGTGGTGTTAGAACTTATGATATTCCAACTGCTGCCTCCATTCGTTGTCTTTAATATTTTACCTCCTTCGCCGACGATCCATCCATTATTTTGGTCAAGAAATATAATCTGGTTTAAATAGTTAGAAGTCCCACTGGACTGAGTGGTCCAAGTTAATCCTCCATCAGTGGTCTTAATTATCGTTCCAGACCAGCCAACTGCCCAACCAAGGCTTTCGTTAATAAAATCTATGGAGTACAAACTGTTGGTATTGCTCATATTGAGGGCATTCCAGTTCTGACCACCATTGGTAGTTTTTATCAAGTTGCCATCTTGATTGCAGGCATAGCCTGTTGTTGCACTCGGAAAATCAATCCAAAAAAGACTTGAGGTGGTTTGGGTATTTATGCTTTGCCAAGCGTTTTGCCCAATGAGGCTATGCGCTAAAAGCAAAAATAAAATTGATACATTGAATGTCTTTGTTATGCTACTCATAAGTTTAAATTATTTCAGTTAAATTTGAGTGCAATTATAGACTTTATGTTAAAGTGAAGTTTTCTAAACTTGTTTTAATATATCTTTTGAAACATATTAAATATTGATATTAATATCTGATATTCTATTAATTATATCAATTGACGGTGAAATAATTTAACTACAAACTCTGATCCATAAATTGTTTGGGAGTTAAGCCTGTTTGACTTTTAAAAAAAACGTTGAAGGTCGATTTAGAATTAAAACCTACCCTCTGAGAAATGGCTTCTATGGTTATGTTTTTTGATTGGGGTTCTCGGAGCAATATTTTAGCTTCTTCAATCCTGAATTCATTAATCCAATTATTAAAGTTTTTACCATAAACGTAGTTGATTACATTAGAAATTCTGGACCTACTACAATTGATTTCTTTTGATAAAGATTCAATGGTCAAATTGCCATTTTTAAACATCTTTTTCTGAATTATACTTTCTTCCAACTTTAAAAGTATTTCTTCTGTAGTTTCTTGGTCAAGGTTTAACTTAGGTTTTGCTTTATTCTCAATGTTTTGAATGGGGAATTCGGGTTCAGAAATATCAAAGCTCAAAGGATCATTTAATTGCAATTTTTCCAGTGTAATTCTATATTTCAGGTATCGCCTTCGTGCTACAAACACAATGAAAATTAAACTAACGATGCTCAAAAAGAGGTAATAATTGTGGAAATATGATGAAGAAGAATTTATATTTCCATTTTCGATTGCAGTTTTTTCTTCTGATAAATTGCGAATTACATCATTGGCATAAATGCTATCTTCAATTTGTTTTGATAAATTCAAATAAACTAATGCTTCTTCATATTTCCCTTTTGATTGATAATTTAAGTAAAAACCATAATAGGCATTTTTAATATGCTCTAGAGCATTTATTTGTAATGCACCATTCAAGCCTAATCCAAAATAATACATAGAAGAATCAGCATTTCCCTTTTTCTGATAAATGAGGCCCAAATTGTTATAGATATTTACCAAAAGATAAGGATTGTTATCCTTTAGAACTATAAACAACGATTTAGAGACATAGAATAATGCAGAATCAAAATCTTCTAACTTACTATGGACCAAGCCTATATTTAATAACAGAAATGCTTTAGGTGAATCCTGATGACCAATATGTGCTAATTCAAGTCCCTTTTTATAACAATGTATAGCTTTAGCTTGATCTCCAAAATTGCTATATGCTACACCTAAATTACTATAAACATGAGGAAGTGCTTGATTAACCTGGCTCATTAATTGAGGATCATTTATTGAATGCCATATTTTAAGCGATTTTTGATGATTCTTAATTGCAAATTTATAATCCCCCGTTATTTCATAAATAATACCCAAATTGTTGTAAGCTTTTGCAATTTCCACTGTATTATCCATAGCTTCATACAACTTCAATGATTTATTGCAATAGTTAAGTGAACTCAAATAATCGCCTTTTGCGAAATGTTTTCCTGCAGTAAAGCCATAGAGTTTTGCTAAAAAAACAGAATCGTTTTGTTGACGAGCCTTTGATTCTATTATAGTTAATACTTGGAGAGTTGAATCAAGGTTTTGAAAATGAGAATCCGTTTTCAAAGTTTGATAAATATATTGATTTGAGTAATCTGGCGATTCTATAAGCGTCTTAAAATATTTTGGACTCTCCTTTTGACCGAAAATAATGGTTACAATTAATACATTAATAAGAATGATAAGGGCTATTCTCTTTCTCATTTTTGGTAATTACTCATTGGACTTTCCTATCTAATTCAATTGGGTTCATTTACATTACTTAATTTTCAATAAGAAAATGATTTAAAATAATGAAATTAGAATGTTCAAGACCCAATATCTATTCTAAAAGTTGCCTCTAATCTTTAAAAATTTGATAAGGAAGAAAAGGTATTGTTACAAGCCTATTTAGGCATCTGCAGCCACTGCCCAATGCGCAGCAAACTATCCGTCATTACAAGTTTTGAGCTTACATTGCGCTCGATATGGCTGCCCGCTTCGTTCAGGATTTCGCTGATGGGTGTAATGTTATTGGTGTGAATAAAGCGACTGAATTTTTGAATAAATTCCAATTCCTGATGGCTCGATTTTACCAATTCACTACGCCCCATTCCTTGGTATAAACACATTCGGACGATACGCAAACCGTACTCCAAAAAGGCTTTAAGGTTTTCCCTTCCTATTTTTGCTAGCTCATCCGATTTTTGCGTGATGCCTCTAAAATCGGATTTATATGCTAAAAGCATGGCTCCTCTAAAATCTTCAAAATAAGGCGGATTCTCACTTTGATTGCTTAAAACAGGGATGATGTTTTTGAAATTTCCATCAGCCAAATTGATTAATGCTTCGGTCTTTTCAGCGCTCATCTGAAAATTGGAATTAAGATACTGTGAAATATCCTCCGATTGCAGGGGGAGGAGCTTTAGCAGTTGGGTACGTGAAAGTATGGTTTTTAGGATGCTGTTGGTATCTTCTGCAATGAGGATAAAAAGGGTTTTCTCGGGTGGTTCTTCCAGTATTTTCAAAAGCTTGGGAGCAGCAGCGTGATACAGTTTCTCTACCATCCAAATGATCATAACCTTGTATTCTCCTTCATAAGAACTCATGGACAAAGTCTTAATAATTTGATTAGCGTCGTCAACCCCAATGCGTCCCTGCTTGTTTTCAATGCCAATTTTCTCGTACCATTCGTTCAAATTGAGATAGCAATTGCTTTCGAGCAAGGCCTTGCGCCATTCGGTAAGAAATTGACTGCTAACGGGTTTTGAAGTGATGTTTTTGTTGGTGGCCACCGGAAAAATAAAATGCAAATCGGGATGAGCCAGTTTGTGGTATTTCATGCAACTGGGGCAGCTTCCACAACTGTCGGCTTGAAGTCCATGGATGTCGCCATAAAATTGCTTGTTTTTGCAAGCAATAAACTGAGCGTAAGCGATGGCGAGTGACAATTTCTCGCTGCCTTCAGCACCCAAAAAAAGCTGAGCATGACTTACTCTATGGTTTAAAACCGTTTGTATAAGCCTGTTTTTTAGCTCAATATGTCCAACGATATCTTTGAATTGCATGGGGTAAAAATAGCAAATTTTGCTTTTGTTTCAATCTTAATCCCCGCAAAACCTTCTGAGTGGTTTATTATTGTTGTTCGATAAAATTGGGCAGATTTTGTTTAAAGTTTGAAAACTTGGATTTTAGAGTTAAAGATTTTTTGATTCACCGATGCAAATTCAAAAAAAAAACGGCTGACCTAAATTTTACTTTCGGTCAGCCACTGTTTTAAATTATTGCTGAATATTGGCTTTACGGGATTTAGAACCTCCCTTTATTTCTTAAGCACCTTAAAGTTCATTACATTTTGGTTGTTAAATTGTATTTGCACCAGAAACAATCCAGTGGTTAATTCATTGATATCAATCTTGTTGTTTCCTTCCTCAAGGTTTTGACTCAAAAGAAGGCGTCCGTCAATGCTTTTAATCATGA
>DZDC01000004.1:0-25807 GCA_022736595.1 Draconibacterium orientale
ACAATTCTAAATGTTAAAAAACATCATACTGCATAAAATAATATAATTTTGCTGCATGAAGTTTATCGATACCCACGCCCATCTTTATGCTCCCGAATTTGATGCCGATCGCGCTCAAATACTCCAACGTGCCTTGGAAGCAGGGGTAGAAATTATGCTTTTACCCAATATTGATGAAGAAAGTGTGAAGCCCATGCACCAAATTTGCGCAGCGTATCCCCAACAATGTTACCCTATGATGGGTTTGCATCCCAGCTCGGTTAAGGAAAACTACGAAGCGGTTTTGGCGCATTTCAAATCGTTGCTTGATCAAAACCCCTACATAGCTGTGGGCGAAATTGGCATTGATTTGTATTGGGATCAAAGCTTTGTGGAACAGCAAAAGCTTGCCTTTAAAGAACAACTTCGCTGGGCCGAGCAAAAGCAATTGCCTGTGGTCATTCATTCGCGCGAAGCCCATGAAGTCATCATTCAGTGCATCGACGAGCTCAATATCAGTACTTTGCGTGGGGTATTTCATTGTTTCACAGGCAGCCTTCAGGAGGCGCATCAAATTATTGAAAGAGGATTTAAACTGGGCATTGGCGGGGTTTTAACCTTTAAAAATTCAAAACTTCCCGAAGTGATTTCCCAGCTCGATGTGTCGCATTTGCTGCTCGAAACCGATGCTCCCTACCTCAGTCCTGCTCCTCACCGTGGGCAGCGCAACGAAAGCGCCTACATACCATTGGTAGCACAGCGTTTGGCCGAAATCAAGGGTCTAAAACCCGAAATACTGGCCGCCCAACTTTGGGAAAATACCCATCAACTATTTAATCTTAATTCTTAAATATGGCAACCACTTCCATACTGGTCATTTACACTGGAGGCACCATCGGCATGGTGAAAAATCATGAAAATGGAGCCCTTGTTCCTTTCAATTTTGAGCGCATCTATGAGCAAATTCCTGAGCTTAAAACCATGCAGTATCAGATTGATGCGGTGAGTTTCGACCCCTTAATCGACTCGGCTGATATAGTTCCGGAGCGATGGATTGAGATGGCTCAAATCATTGAGAAAAACTACGAGCATTACGATGGATTTGTGATTTTGCATGGCTCTGATACCATGTCGTACACAGCTTCGGCACTGAGTTTTATCCTTTCCAATCTTAATAAACCCGTGGTGATCACAGGTTCCCAATTGCCTTTGGGCGAACTCCGCACCGATGGTCGTGAAAATTTTATCAGCGCCATCGAAATAGCCGCTGCCAAGGACGACGAAACTCCCATAGTACCAGAGGTTTGTCTATTTTTCGAAAACAAACTCTTTAGGGGCAATCGTACCTATAAATTTAATGCAGAGAACTTTAAAGCTTTCGTTTCGGGCAATTTCCCTTTGCTGGCTGAAACGGGGGTTTACCTCAAATTTGCTCGAGAACACATCCTTAAACCCAATTTCAAAAAGCTTAAACTCCATACTCAACTCGATCCCAATGTGGGTATTTTGAAGATTTTTCCTGGAATGCAGGAAAATTTTATCAAATCTATCTTACAATGCAAAAGCCTCAGAGCTTTAGTATTAGAGACCTTTGGTAGCGGTAATGCGCCCACTTCAGATTGGTTTATTAAAGCTTTGGCCGATGCCATCCAAGGCGGATTGCTGGTGGTAAATGTATCGCAATGCGTTACGGGAAGTGTAGAAATGGGCAAATACGAAACCTCACGCCGTATGAAAGACATCGGAGTGATTGGAGCTAAAGACATGACCACTAGCTCGGCAGTAAGTAAATTGATGGTGATCTTGGGCGAAGAAAGCGACCCCAACCTCATTCGAGAGCGTTTTCTAAAACCTTGGGTAGGAGAAGTTTCGGAGGATTAGATCAAACTGAGGATTGAATCTCCAGTTTATAATTGCAATTCATGTACTTTTAGGCAATATTGGATTGAAAAAGGAAGAGATCGGTTTTTGTTCCTTGATTTTGGAAAAAGGGTTTGAATAGAAATTTATGGGGCTTTCACTTCCTAGGGGAATAGCATTTTTATTTGCATTCCTTATAATCTCTTAAATCAAAGAAAAGATAATTTACAATTCAGGCTCCCATTTTATCTCAGAAACCATGAAGGCTACAATCTCAATTTCAATCCAAGATTTGCGAAGCAAGCCTTCTTTGTCCTTAAACCTAACTATTCTGAACCTCGTTTTTTCACCCGACACTCCTAAAACTTTAGTTTGAATCGGTTGAATCTTTATCTCAAATTTTGGGAATGGACCAGTCTGAAAAATTTTTGGAATTCGTATATCCACAAGGGTATAGCCCTTTGCTTCTAAGTTGGCAATAATTTTATCTTTATAATCATTGGGAGACTGCAATAACCTATCAAAAAAGAATGCGCCACCTAAGAGGAGGAGAATACCGCCAGCAATAATAAAAATTGAGGGATCCATTGCTATAAATATATTGAATTGAAAAACCTACGAAATTCCTAAATCGTCTTCAAAACGAATCACAACGGTATTTTTTGATTTATTCCACTGGCTGAGCATTTACGCTTTTGGGCTGGTTGGCGGTTTTGGAATTGGACTTTTTGGGAGCCGTTTCTTTGGCTTTTTTTGGATTTTCGTCGCCCATCAACACAAATTTTATGGGCATCATGTATTGGCAGCGCACACTAAAGCCATTACTCTTGCCAGGCTCCCAGTTGGGCATGGCTTTCACCACGCGTTCTGCCTCTTGGTTGCAGCCTCCACCGACGCCCCTAACCACCTTCACTTGGCTGATGCTGCCATCCATTTCCACCACAAAAGAGAGGTACACCGTACCTTGGAGGTTGCTATCGATGGCTTCGGATGGATATTTCAGGTTTTCAGTCAAATATTTTATGCGGGCTTTTTCGCCCCCAGGAAACGAAGGCGATTCTTCTACCACAGTATAAATGGGTCCAACGTTGCACTTGATAGAGGTGCTGCTGGTATCCATGGGAAAGCTTTGTGCTTTTACTAAAGTGATGTTAGCCATTAGCAACATCGTAACAATGAGTAGATTCTTGTTCATAAGATTGAGTTAATGTATAGGTTGTTTTTGGTTTCTCTGTTCTTTTGCTTCTGTACTTAATCTTTAGGAATGACAAACTTTATAGGCATATTGTATTGAGCGCGAATAGCTTTACCCCTTTGCTTCCCTGGTTCCCATTTGGGCATCTGTTTTAGTAAACGTATCACTTCTTCGTCGCAACCGCCTCCAATACCTTTAAGGATTTTTATAGTAGAAATACTCCCGTCTTTTTCAACCACAAAGCTAGCATATACCGTTCCTTGAATGTTGTTTTTTATAGCCATTTTAGGGTATTTAATATTTTCCCTTAAAAACTTCATGCGAGCCTCCTCACCTCCAGGGTACTTAGGGGCTTCTTCTACCAACATGAACACTTCTTCCATTGTGGAATCCTTTTTAGTCACGTCTATATTTACAACTACATCACTTTCAACCTTAGCTTTAAGATCAAAGCGAATGGGAATGGTAAATTGGGTACGAACTGCTTCGCCTTTCACTTTGCCGGGCTTCCACGCAGGCATGGTTTTCACCACGCGCTCTGCCTCTTCGTTGCAACCTCCACCAATGCCTCTGAGGGTTTTCACTTGGCTGATGCTGCCGTCTTTTTCCACTACAAAGTTCACGAAAACATTGCCTTCAAAGCCATTTTCAATGGCTTTTTGTGGGTATTGAATGTTGCTTTTCAAATACTGAAGCATGGCTTCGGTGCCACCGGGATATTGAGGAATTTCTTCCACCACGGAATAAATGGAATCTTTTGCACTTTCATTGTTTTGAGCTTGGAGCTGCACCAGGCTTCCCAAAAAAATCCATAGGAAAATGTAGTAAGGCTTTTTCATGATTGAGTTGTATTTAAGTTGCAATTGGTAATTATGAAGATTCAATTAGGTCTGTGATTTATAAAGGAGCTGTAGGTTCAAAGCGGTATTACAAAAGTAACAATTATTGGATTAACGCAGTGGAGGTCAAAATATTATTTATTGTGAAGTTATTCATTGAAATTCAGTCGGCCACCCAAATTCATAAACGCACCTTAGCCATTTTTTTCATAACTTTGCAGCCCTCAAAAAACCATGGTTTTTAATCGTTAAAAAGGTATTTTAAGAACCATCGTCATTCGATAATTTGGGTAAACTAGTCCCTTTGAAAAGTAATGACAATAAGAGAGAACTATTAATGACTCCCGATTTTGACCATTGATTTTATAGGGAAGAACCACCCAGAATGAAAGCGTAAAAAAGAAGATATGAACCAAGCAAAGACATTTGAACGTTACACCGTTACCACAGCACTACCTTATGCCAATGGGCCGGTACACATTGGCCATTTGGCAGGAGTATATGTTCCTGCCGATATTTACACTCGCTATCTTCGTGCTCGCAAACGCGATGTAATACTCATTGGCGGCAGCGATGAACACGGCGTTCCCATTACCATCAAAGCCCGCAACGAAGGCACCAGTCCGCAGGCTGTGGTGGATAAATACCATACCATCATCAAGGATTCTTTTCAAGAGTTTGGAATAAGCTTCGATATCTATTCGCGCACTTCCAATCCTATGCACCACCAAACGGCTTCGGAATTTTTTACTAAACTATATAACGATAAGGCTTTTGAGGAAAAATCTTCAGATCAATACTTCGACGAAGAAACCAAAATGTTTCTTGCCGACCGTTACATCACCGGCACTTGTCCGCATTGTGGTTTTGAAAAGGCCTATGGCGATCAGTGCGAAAAGTGCGGTACCAGTCTCAATGCCACCGATCTTATCAATCCCAAATCGGCTTTGAGTGGTAATCCCCCTGTGATGAAGCAAACCAAACATTGGTATTTGCCTCTCAATCGCTACGAAAGCTGGCTTCGCCAGTGGATTATCGATGGCCACAAGCACGACTGGCGTCCCAATGTTTACGGTCAGTGCAAATCGTGGATTGATGGTGGACTGCAAGCCCGTGCCGTTACCCGAGATTTGGATTGGGGAGTGAAAGTTCCGCTGGAAAACACGCAAGGCAAAGTGCTTTATGTATGGTTTGATGCCCCCATTGGTTACATTTCGGCCACCAAAGAATTGACTCCCCACTGGGAAAAATATTGGAAAGATTCCCAAACCAAACTGGTGCATTTCATTGGAAAAGATAATATTGTGTTCCATTGCATCATTTTTCCTGCCATGCTCAAAGCCGAAGGAAGTTACATCATGCCCGATAACGTGCCCAGCAACGAGTTTCTGAATCTCGAAGGCGACAAAATTAGCACCTCTCGCAATTGGGCCGTGTGGCTGCACGAGTACCTCCGCGACTTTGAAGGCAAGCAAGATGTGTTGCGTTACGTGCTTACCGCCAACGCTCCCGAAACCAAAGACAACGATTTCACTTGGAAAGATTTTCAAACCCGCAACAACAGCGAATTGGTAGCCATCCTTGGCAATTTTGTGAATCGGGCTCTGGTGCTTACTCAAAAATATTTCAACGGTAAAGTTCCATCAGTAAATGCTCTAAGCACACAAGACCAAGAGGTTATTGCCGAAATAGCCACTTTCCCTCAGCGCATTGAAGATGCTTTAGAAAATTACCGTTTCAGAGAAGCCCTTCGGGAGCTTATGAATTTGGCTCGACTGGGCAATAAATACCTTGCCGATACCGAACCTTGGAAACTCATCAAAACCGATGAAAATAGAGTGGCTACCATTCTCAATATTAGTTTGCAAATTGTGGCCAACCTAAGCATTTTGGGCGATCCTTTCTTGCCATTTAGCATGGAAAAGATACGTCAAATGCTAAACATTAGCGCCCTTGAATGGGAAAAGGCAGGGCAAGCACAGTTGCTCCTCCAAGGACATCAACTGGGAACCCCCTCCTTGCTTTTTGAACAGATTGATGATGCGGCCATCGAAGTGCAATTGCAACGCCTGCAAGACACCAAAAAAGCCAATCAACTTTTACAATTTCAAGCCCAACCCGCCAAAGAAAGTGTGGCTTTTGAAGACTTTGGAAAAATGGACATAAGAGTAGCTACCATTCTTGAAGCCGAAAAAGTGGCCAAAACCAAAAAACTAATGAAGCTCACCGTGGACACGGGATTCGATAAACGCACTGTGGTATCGGGTATTGCCGAATTTTTTGAACCCGAGCAGCTTATTGGCCAACAGGTGAATATGCTTGTGAATCTGGCTCCCCGCGAAATCAAAGGAATCCTAAGTCAAGGAATGATTTTATTGGCTGAGGATGCTGATGGAAAACTGGTGTTGATACAACCCGCTCGTGCGGTGAAAAACGGTAGCGAAGTTAAATAGTTTAAGCCCTAGAAAATATGTCAGTTATTGCAATTGAGGGAATGGATTTCTATTCCTACCACGGACATTTTGAGGAAGAATCGATAATCGGAACCCGCTTTAAGGTGGATTTGTATTTGCATACCGATACTTCCAAAGCTCAAACGAGCGACCATCTACACGACACAGTAAACTACCTAGAAGTGTATCAATGTGTTAAAAAGCAGATGGAAACCCCAAGCTATTTGATTGAACACGTAGCTCGAAGAATTGTGGATGCGGTCTTGCTCCGCTTTGAGAGCGTTGAAAAGGTAAATCTTAAACTTCGCAAAATGAACCCCCCTCTTGGAGGACAGATTGAAAGTGTGAGCATTGAACTATCTCAAACGAGGTAAAAGACTGTCATTTTTCTCGCCTCGAGTTGAAATTAACTACATAATTGTCTTGTGGATTTATACAGCTTGTACCAATCCCAGATTACGCAATAATTAAAATGCCACCTTCCAATTGACCAAAATTTCTATCGGTACCCATACCGACTTCTCAAAGATTTATATTCTTCCCTACTTCCAAAATCTTTAGTACGTTAGCGAAGAGTCTATGCCGATAACTGCTTTTTTGTTTAGTAGTATCGTAGTGAAAATAATTTTTATTATCATTCAATTAGATTTAATAGATATTCATTTTTTTCATAACCTTGTAGGTTCAATATTCACCTTAGTGTATTATTATAACTTACAAGATAATAACATTTTATAAATTTTTAGATGAGAAAAATTAAGAATGCTTTGGTCTCAGTATTTCATAAAGAGGGACTGGAAGAGCTTCTGAGGTTGTTGCGTCAACTCGAAATTGAAATTTATTCAACGGGAGGTACCTACGATTACATCATAAGTCTGGGACTTACGGCCCACAAAGTTGAAGATTTGACTTCTTATCCCAGTATTTTGGGAGGAAGGGTAAAAACATTGCATCCAAAGGTTTTTGGAGGTATTCTAGCCCGCCGCGAATACAGCTCTGATAAGGAACAATTGGCCAGCTATCAAATTCCTGAATTTGATTTGGTAGTGGTGGATTTATATCCCTTCGAGAAAACCATGGAAAGCACCAAAGACGAGGCTGCCATCATTGAGAAAATTGACATTGGAGGCATTTCGTTAATTCGTGCTGCCGCTAAAAATTTCAAAGATGTTATTATTGTTCCGAGCAGCGAACACTACAGTCCCATGGTAAACTTGCTCCGCGAAAAGCAAGGAATCAGCCACCTCGACGATCGTAAGTATTTTGCCACACAAGCTTTTGCAGTGAGCTCCCATTACGACGCTGCCATTTTTAACTATTTCAATGCCAACCAAACATTGAATCAACTTCGCATCAGCCAAAACCATCCCATGTCCTTGCGTTATGGAGAAAATCCTCATCAAAAAGGGGTTTTTTATGGCAAACTGGACGAGGTGGTGGAACAATTGGCAGGAAAAGAAATTTCGTACAACAACTTATTGGACATCGATGCTGCCATTCGGCTTATTCACGATTTTGATCAAACTACTTTTGCCATTCTAAAACACAACAACGCTTGCGGAATTGCAAGCCGTCCAAGCCTCCTCGAAGCATGGCACAAAGCCCTTGACGGCGATCCCGTTTCGGCCTTTGGTGGTGTTTTGGTTTGTAATCGCACCCTTGACTTGGCAACGGCAACTGAAGTGGATAAGCTGTTTTATGAAGTACTTATTGCTCCAGAATTTGAACCTAAAGCCATTGAATTACTTTCGAAAAAATCGAGTCGAATTCTCCTAAAACTGAAAAAATCAGACTTCCCTCAAGCTACTGTGCGTACTGCTCTAAACGGAATCTTGGCACAAGCCCCTGATACCATTGTGGAAGGCAGAGACGAACTCCGTGTGGTAACGGATGCTGCCCCCAACAACCTCCAATTTGAGGACTTGCTCTTTGCTATCAAAGTAGTAAAACATACCAAAAGCAATGCTATGGTAATTGTTCGCGACCGCCAACTGATTGCCAGTGGCGTGGGCGAAACCAGCCGTGTGGATGCCTTCAGACAAGCCATTGAAAAAGCTAAAAACTTCAACAAAACCGTCGAAGGATCGGTTTTGGCAAGTGATGCTTTCTTCCCCTTTGCCGATAATGTTGAAATAGCTTTGAACCATGGCATTAAAACCATAGTTCAACCTGGTGGTTCAAAACGTGATCAAGACAGTATCGACTTTTGCAATCAACATCAAATGGCGATGTGCTTCACTGGCATTCGCCACTTTAAACACTAGAAATTAAATTTTTAATCTATTATACTCAAGATTATGGGACTCATGTCACTATTTACTAAGGAGATAGCCATCGACTTAGGTACCGCCAACACCATCATCATTCATAATGATAAGGTGGTTGTGGACGAACCCTCCATTGTGGCCATCGACCGAAAAACCGAAAAGATTATTGCTGTGGGCAAAAAAGCATTGATGATGCATGGCAAAACCCACCAAGATATCATTACGATACGTCCGCTACGAGATGGCGTAATTGCCAACTTTCAAGCCGCTGAATTTATGATTAGGGAAATGATTAAGATGATCAACCCTAAAAAATCATTGTTCCCTCCTAGCCTCAAAATGGTGGTCTGCATTCCTTCGGGCATCACCGAAGTAGAAGAACGCGCCGTACGAGATAGCGCTGAACAGGCTGGAGCTAAAGAAGTTCGCTTGATCCATGAGCCCATGGCTGCGGCCATCGGTATCGGTATTGACGTACTGGAACCCACTGGAAATATGATTGTGGATATCGGGGGGGGGACTTCCGAAATTGCCGTTATTGCCTTGGGAGGAATTGTAAACAATACATCCATCCGCATCGCAGGAGACGACTTCAATGCCGATATTGTGGAGTATATGCGTAAGCATCATAACATCAATGTGGGAGAACGTACGGCAGAGCGCATCAAAATTGAGGTGGGTGCCGCCACCACCGATTTGGAAAACCCACCCGAAGATTTTGCAGTTCATGGACGCGATATGCTTACCGGTATTCCTAAGGAAATATTGGTGAACTACGTTGAAATTGCAGGTGCTTTGGATAAATCCATTTCTAAAATCGAAGCCGCTGTATTGAATGCCCTCGAGAACACACCTCCAGAACTTTCTGCAGACATTTTCCGTACTGGAATTTACCTCGCTGGAGGAGGCTCGTTGCTCAGAGGTCTCGACAAACGGATTCACCTACGCACCAAACTTCCGGTGCACGTGGCTGAAGATCCATTGAGAGCAGTGGCTCGCGGTACTGGCATCGCGTTGAAAAACTTTGATAAATTTACCTTCTTAATTAAATAAAAAGACCATCAATCCATTGCCATGATTTGAAAGAACCACCTTAGGGTGGTGCATTTTTGGTCGTGGCAATGTTGTTTTAATTTCCATTACCTAGATTTAAAGAATAAAAATTTACCCATGAAAAACTTGATTCAATTTCTGATCAAGCATGCTTTTATCTTTGTTTTCTTACTCTTGGAAGTAATCTCCATTCTATTGATCGTAGCCAACAATTCCTTTCAACGTACTGCCTTCATCAGTGCTTCCAACGGATTTACCTCGGGCATTCTTGAGGCCTCCAGCAACGTTACCGACTACATTGGGCTCAAAGAAAAAAACCTTCAACTAGCCAACGAAAATGCCCTATTACGCTCCAAACTGAAAGAGTCGTTTCTGCAAGGGCCGGATAGCTTTGTTACCAAAATTGACACCAGCTTACGCCAGTTTTACATTTATACCCAGGCTTTTGTAATTACCAACAGCGTTCAACGGCGCAACAATTATCTTATTCTCAACAAGGGTCGTCGCCACGGTATCGAACCCGAAATGGGAGTGATCGCATCCAACGGGGTGGTTGGAATTGTGAATGAAGTTTCTGAAGAATTTTGCAGCGTAATCTCAGTTTTACATAAGAAATCAGCCATTGATGCAAAAATTAGCAGCAACGGATATACCGGCACCATAAGTTGGCCAGGAGGATTATATACGCTGGGCAACCTCGACAATATTCCCAGTCATGCCGAATTAAAAGTGGGCGATACCTTGCTTACTAGTGGCAATTCAGCCATATTTCCTCCCAACATTCCCATTGGAATAATTCAGAAATTTGAACTCAAAAAGGGCAGTAGCTTCTTTAGTGTTAGGTTTCGATTTTTGCTTGATTTCAACCGATTGGATCATGTTTATATAATAAAGAATATGAAACAAGAAGAACTTTTAAAGCTTATGGGAGGGTTTGAAAATGACTAAACTCTACTTAAAAAATACACTTCGCTTTTTTACACTGATAGCTGTCCAATTATTGGTATTCAACAATTTAGGTCTATTTGGTTACATCAATCCAATGGTATATCCTCTTTTCATCCTACTGTTGCCTTTCGAAATTTCAGGTATTGTGGTGCTCTTTCTGGGTTTTACCTTGGGCTTAACTTTAGACTTATTTACAGGCAGCGTTGGCTTACATGCCGCTGCCACCACATTCTTGGCATTTATGCGACCCGTTTCCCTTCGTATTATTGCCTCTCCTCGAGAGTTTGAAGCAGGAATTGAACCCGGAATCAACGACTTGGGTTATCGCTGGTTTATTTCCAATACTTTGTTTTTAATATTGATGCACCACTTCTTTTATTTCACATTGGAGGCTTTCAATTTCAGTGAAGTAGGTTCCATTTTGTTGCGTACTGTGCTCACCTCATTGGTGAGTGTAACCTTGATTGTTTTGCTGAATTTGCTGTTCAAGCCATCTCTTAAACGAAAATAAAGCTGTGACATCGCTTCTCTTATTAAGCATTTATAAAATCAATCTTAAATCCAAGTTTTTAATCATCTCTTAGCCCTATGAATCAAATAGTCTTAAAATCGAGCCTTGCTTTGCTATTGATACTCTCCATTTTTGCCTGCAAACAAGAGCCAATAAGTCAAGAAATTCAATGGACACACCATTTTGAAAACCAAGAGTGGGATCCCTTTACCAACATCGAGTTTGATACCACATTTAAGGATACCGAAACCGCTTACGGATTGGTATTAGAAATTACCTTAAGCTCAGAATATAATCAAGATGTTTTTTCTTTTGGCACCACCCAAAGCACCGATGCAGGTGAATCGATTTTTATCCCTTCGCGCACGCCTGTGAAAAACCCAAAAGGAGCATTCATTGCAAAGCCCAACAGTGAAGGCTTGTACGTTTATCAGAACATCATCAATCCATCGGTATATTTTTCAAAAGATCAAACGTACACCTTCAGTTTACAGAATTTATCAAATAAATACGATAATTTTGGTGTGGTAAAAATGAAATTCGCTATTCGTAAAAATTAATAAATGGCTCAAGCCAATCCCAAATACGCTGATGGAATTGCCAAAACCTTGGCTATCCTACCCAATAAGCCCGGAGTATATCAATATTTTGACGGATCAGGAAAAATAATCTATGTAGGAAAAGCCAAAAACCTCAAAAATAGGGTGAGTAGCTACTTCAATAACGACACCCAACACGGAGCCAAAATCACCTACTTAGTGCGTCAAATTTCACGTATTGAACTTGTTGTGGTTGAAACAGAAATTGATGCTCTGCTTCTCGAAAACAACCTTATCAAAAAACACCAGCCCCGTTACAACGTGCTGATGAAGGACGACAAAACGTATCCATGGATTATTTTGAAAAAGGAGGCCTTTCCGAGAGTATTTTTCACACGATATATCGTTCGTGATGGTAGCCAGTATTTTGGGCCTTATGCCTCAGGTAAAATGATGCATACCATGCTCGATCTTATTCGGCAGTTGTTTCCCCTGCGTACCTGCAAACTCTCGCTCACCCCTCAAAACATTGAAGCCAAAAAATTTAAAGTTTGCCTTGAATATCATATTGGTAAATGCAATGCTCCATGTATTGGCAATGAATCGGAATCAGAATATGAAATTTATATCGACGCAATTAAAAACTTGCTTAAAGGTAACATCCATGAGGTAAAAACCGCACTGAAAAAGCAAATGATGCAGTATGCCCAAAGCATGGAGTTTGAAAAAGCCCAAATCCTAAAAATTAAGTATGAAGCCTTAGAGCGCTATCAAAGCAAATCCATAGTGGTGAGCACTTATTTAAAAGATGCCGATGTATTTAGCATCATCAGCGATGAAAAGTCGGGCTATGTCAATTATCTAAAGGTAATTGGAGGAGCTGTGGTGCAGGCCCATTCCATCGAGATTCGTAAAAAACTAGAAGAAACCGATGAGGAACTTCTAACCCTCGCTGTGATGGACTTACGAGAACGTTTTGCCAGCCAAAGTCAAGAAGTGATTGTACCTATTGAACTGGGAATTGAAATACCAAACTTTCAGATTACAGTACCTCAAAGGGGGGATAAGAAAAAACTCTTAGAACTTTCGGAGCGAAATGTCAAATACTTTAAACTCGAATTACACAGAAAATCGGAATTGGTAGATCCCGAAAGGCACAGCAATCGCATTTTAAGTCAGATGCAAAAGGACCTGCGAATGGAGGTTCTCCCCTATCATTTAGAGTGTTTTGACAACTCCAATATGCAAGGTGACCATGCCGTTGCTGCCTGTGTGGTATTCAAAAATGCTAAACCAAGCAAAGCCGATTATCGCCACTTTAATATTAAAACGGTGGAGGGGCCTAACGATTTCGCCAGTATGGAAGAGATTATTCTACGCCGCTATACCCGCATGCTGAATGAAGGAGTACCACTGCCCCAACTCGTAATTATTGATGGGGGAAAAGGACAACTTTCTTCGGCCATGGAAAGTTTCGAGAAGCTTGGTCTTCGCGGAAAAATTACCGTGATTGGCATTGCAAAAAAACTTGAAGAATTGTATTACCCTGGGGATAACATTCCATTGTATCTCGACAAAAACTCAGAAACCCTAAAAGTAATTCAGCAAGCCCGTGACGAAGCCCATCGCTTTGGGATAACCCATTACCGCAAAAAACACCAAAAATCTCTGATCCGAACTCAACTCACCGATATCGATGGTTTTGGCCAAGCCACAGCCGAGAAACTTCTTAAAAAATTCAAGTCGGTAAAGGGAGTCCACGAAGCCGGTTTTGATGCGTGGACTACCCTAATCGGCCCCCACAAAGCAAAGATTCTCTTACAATTTTTTGAAGCTGAAAACGCTAAAAAGTAAAAGCCCGAAACTTTCATTCCGGGACTTTTTGAGTTTATAGGGTGTAGATAATTAGGTTCTAAACTTAATGGGTTGGCTTATCGGGAGTTCTAAAACCCTCTTATTTAATTGCAAGCGTTGAAATGAGATTAAACCCGGTTACATTGTTATACTCCAATTGATAAAATCCATTGTCACCAATCACGTACACTTTATCTTGCCATAAAATCACGTCATTGGCAGTAAAGCCCGATTGTTGAAATCCTCCCACTACCACATTGCTTTGATTATATGGATCGGTCAGTAATCGTGTGTCGTAGAGCTTCAAACCAGCAGTACCATGACATACAAAAAGAAGGGTATCCTTTAAATCCAATCCAAAAGGATTCGTATCAGTAAACTGACTCTTAACCAAATATGGTGAATTAATGTTTTGAATGTTGACAATATCAATTTGTCCGTTGGTGGTAACCCATCTGCCGCACTGATTAGAACTATGCAAGGTAATAAAAGCAAAATCTTCGTTAGCAACCACAGGATCGCAAGCAGAGATATGGGTAAAATTGGAAATAAAATTAGGCTGAGCGGGGTTTTGTAAACCGTAAACATACATTCCCGACATACTGCCAATAAACAGATGTTCGCCAAAAGGATAAATGGTTTCGATGTCCATGCCTACATTTGCTGTATTTAAAAATGCTGGATTGCTAGGATTTGAAATATCATAAACCTTTAAAGTACTATTATCTACCACGTAAAGGTAATTTCCTTTGGTAACCATGCGCGCTGTACTGCCGCTTTTGCCATCAATTGGATTGGACTTATCATAATTAGCATCATAATCCTTACTACAAGCAAATACAAACAGAGTCAAAAAAATTGAAAGAAAGAAGTAAATTCTGTTGTTCATTCGGTACATATTATTTTCTATAGATTTTCTAAACGATTTATAGTCTAATTCTTAACGGTAACACTTGGGATTATGAAGGTTTTCTTTTACCCAACCAATTACATAGCCCTTGGTGGTATCCACGCATTCAAAATATCCGTTACCGTATAGTGGATACATTTGATCATCCATTGGGAAAGTATTTTTTAAACGATTAATCAAGGTAATTTGCGTTGGATTGCTAATATCCAAGCTTATCAAATCGCTAAAATTATTGGCTAATAGAACGCCATTTTTTACCACCACATCGCTCACTCCAGGAATTTGGATAAAAGCCGATTTTTGAGGATGATATGGATCGGTATTATCAATGATATGAATTCCGCTTCCATTATCGGTGATGAAGATAAAATTTTGATAAAGAAACATTTTTCCAGGGCTTTTAAAGGAGGTAGGAGCTTGGCTCGAAACCTCAAAAGCACCCGACTTGGCAACATAAACAGGTTTGTAGCCCACAACGTCCAAATCACCAGCTTTATCTCCGCATGAGGACAAAATAAGAATGAAAAAAAATAAACTTAATACGCTCTTCATTGAGTAAAATTTAATGTTTTTTTCGATAAAAGGAAACTGAAATTATAGATTTCAGATAGGTCAAAAAAAGCCGTAGAACCAATTATCGATAGTGGCAGGATAATTCTGCAAAATGCTTATTGGTTGCGTTGAATAAAAAAATAATTTTACCGCCCCAGCGCAACCAATTTTCAAGTTGATGCATTAAGGCCAGCTTTCGCGTTTGATTTTGGTTTGGGTTTTTGTTTTCAGTCACTTAATATTGATCTGTTTTTGAACTCTCTAGATGAAATCATTCACGGTTGCAGGCATGGAAAAAGCAATGCACAATCACAGCTTTACCGCTTATACTCCAATAAGATGTACGGGGTGTGTTTGTACTACAGCAAGGACCAAGAAGATGCCGAAGATCTTTTGCATGATGGATTTATAAGAGTTTTTGAGCAAATCGGGAAGTATGCCGACGGTAACTTTGAAGGCTGGATGCGACGAGTATTTGTCAATCTGGCATTGATGCGCTACCGAAAAGACAAAAGAAAAGTCAATGTGGAAGAAATTGGGCTTTTGCAAGAAAGTACTGGAGATGTGGTACCTGAAGTATCGTTGAACGCAAGCGAACTTCTTGCACTAATAAGCAAATTGCCACCCCAATACAAACTTGTATTTAACCTCTATGCCATTGAAGGATATCAACATAACGAAATAGCTAAAATGCTCGACATCAATGAAGGGACGTCTAAATCTAACCTGTCGAGAGCACGAAAGATATTGCAAGATCAACTAAATAAACAATTAAAGTAACCATGGAGGCCAACTCAAAAATCGATCAGATTTTCAAAGATGCCGCTCAGGACTTTGCTCCCACAGCCCCCGCTGCGGTGTGGAACAAAGTAGAAAGCAGTATGGCCACCGCTCGTTTCTATCGCCGATTGGGAATGGGCATTGCTGCTTCGGTTCTTTTAATTGCCCTATCCGTGTATTTCGTCTTTGATTTCAAAGAAAATACTCAAACTAAACCCATAGTTACTCATTTACAATCCGCTCAAGAGGCTCCTTTAAGTTCTTCCAATGCTAAAGAGGTTGCTCCAACCGCGTCTGAAAATAAGGCTCCATCTGTCGCCGAATCTCCCACTCAAGCCAAACCCCAACCAAAAGAGGAATTAAAATCCAATCCAACAAGGGTAAATCAAAGCATTGCTGCTGAGAAAGAAACTGAGGCAATGCCAAATGAAGTTATTCCCAATCCAAAGGCAAGTGAAAATCTGCAAGCTGAATCCACTGCTCTCATCGCTACCGCAGTTGCTGTGCCATCGGTTGCATCACAACCCTCAATATCTAATCAGCGCATTGAAGAAAATTCAAAAGAATCTGAAACTCTGAATCCGAATCATAGCCCCTCCTCCTCTATAAACGAAACCGTGGTAGTTATTGCTTTGCCAGCTATACCTTCTTCTGTAAGCCAAGACAATTGGGGAAAACCCTTCTCAAAAATGACAACCCCGTTGGGAAACAAAATTCTCTTTAACATTCAACCCATTTTTGTTCCACAACTTAGCATTGAAGCCTATGCAGGATTTGCACTCAGTGGAAGCAACTACGTTTTCCCTTCGACCTTAACCGTTGATGATATGGCTGTTAATGGTCCTGAGAGATCTGGAAATTCAGCAGTTTTTGGTCTTGACCTCAGTTATCAATTTTTACCAAAATGGACCGCTTACTTAGGTCTGGAGGGTGCTGATTACAACTTCTACAGCAACATTACGCTACCCTATAACCCCACCTTTGTAAATACCGAGCAATTTGGATACGGAGCACTTGGTTTTTTTAGTGTTTACAACATTCAGACCGCCATGAGAATTAGAAATTACAACAAAATAAACTACCTCACCCAATTGCAAACTAGCCATTCACAGCTTCGAACGGTGGCTATCCCTTTTGTAGTGGGATATCAGTTTAACCTCAAACATATTGAAATAGAACCTCAAATGGGTTTTAATTACACCTTCATCGTGGATCAAGGTATCGAAATAGGTGACGAACAAGGCTATTATCTTAAAGGAGAATTTAGTGATCTTAAAACTGGATTTTTCGGTTTAAGCGGCGGATTACAAATTAATTATACCCTTTCAAGGAGATGGAAACTGGGACTTAGAACTCGTTTAAATTATTCTTTAACTGACATTAATGAGCATCCCGACTTTAATTTCCACCCAGGAATGACCCAACTCAATTTAGTGGGCGTTTATCAACTCTAAGGCTATCAAGAGAATTTTTGCTGTGATTTTTGGGCATAAAAAACTCTACTTTTGCAGCCTGATGAAATACACTTTTCCTAAAACAGTACGTTTACATTTACGCAATGAAGTAGCGCAGGTTTTTGCTCAAGGGCAAAGTATTTTTCAATTTCCTTTTCGGGCTGTTTTTATGATCGTTGAAAAGCCCAATCCTGAAAGTCCATTTCAAGTATTATTGAACGTCAGCAAGCGAAAATTTAAACGAGCTGTCGATCGCAATACCGTCAAAAGAAAAATGAGAGAATCCTTTCGTTTGCAACAAGAAGTACTTCAGAAAATATCCGTAGATACACAACATCAACTGCTTATTGCCATTATGTATATCGACGCAAAACATAACGATTACGAGGTTTACCATAAATCCATGCATAAACTTCTACAAAAAATGGTAGATAAAAATCTGAAGTCCACCCCTGAATAAATCCAAATCCTTTATTGTTGTTAAAGCTAACTAACATTACTCATTCCAAACTTTAAAAACTTTATCTTTGTTGCCCCTAAGCAACCAATTTCGTTTGATTTTTGAATTAGTGATAATAAATTTCCACACTCCAAAAGATAAAAGAGTATACCACAACAAAGTATTAATTATAACACATGAAACACAAAATATTGGTAACCGGAGGACTGGGTTACATAGGATCACATACCGTTGTTGAATTGCAGAGTGCAGGATATGAAGTAATCATAGTAGATGACCTTTCCAATACACGGATGGAAGTTCTTGGAAAAATCGCACAGATTACAGGAACTAAACCCCACTTTGAAAATTTTGACTTGGTCGATTCGGAGCTAACTCAGAAGTTTTTTGACCTTCATCCCGATTTATCAGGCATCATTCATTTTGCAGCTTTCAAAGCCGTAGGCGAGTCGGTTGAAAATCCGTTAAAATATTATCGCAACAACATCCAATCCTTGATTAATATACTTGAAAATATGGAGCGTTTAAAGCTCAGTAATCTTGTGTTTTCGAGCAGTTGTACGGTTTATGGGCAACCCGATGAACTCCCTGTAACCGAGCAGGCTCCCCGAAAAGCGGCTCTGTCGCCTTATGGAAATACCAAACAAATTTCTGAAGATATCATTCGCGATACAGTTGTTGCCTCCACCATCAGAAGCATCTCCTTGAGGTATTTCAACCCTGTAGGAGCCCATCCTTCAGCCTTGATTGGCGAGCTGCCACTTGGCGTCCCCAACAATTTATTACCTTTTATAACCCAAACTGCTTGTGGTATCAGGCCCCAGCTTCGTGTTTTTGGCAGCGATTACAACACCCCTGATGGCACCGCTGTTCGCGACTACATTCATGTGGTTGATTTAGCCCAAGCCCACTTGGTTGCTGTGAATCGGCTTGTAAACAACCTCGGGAAAGCCCCCTACGAAATCTTCAACTTAGGCACTGGCAACGGAAATTCAGTTTTGGAAGTGATTCAGTCGTTTGAAAAGGTAAGTGGTGTCAAACTCAATTACACCATCACCGATCGTAGGCCTGGTGACGTGGAACAAGTTTGGGCTAATACCCAGTTTGCCAACGACGAATTGGGATGGAAAGCCCAATTAAGTCTTGATGAGATGACCTTAAGTGCGTGGAAATTTCAATTAGAACTCAATAAAAACAATCAATAATGAAGAAGACCATTTTAATCACAGGAGGAGCAGGATTTATTGGCTCCCATTTGGTACGCCTTTTTGTAAATAAATATCCAGAATACCAAGTTGTTAACGTTGATAAACTGACCTATGCAGGAAATTTAGCCAACTTAAAAGATGTGGAAAATAAGCCTAATTATATCTTTGAGAAAGCGGATATTGTGGATGCTGAATTGATGTTTAAAATCTTTGATCAATACCAGCCTGATGGCGTAATTCATTTGGCAGCCGAATCGCATGTGGACCGTAGTATTGCCAATCCTAACGAATTTATATTTACTAATATCGTCGGTACAACCAATCTTTTAAATGCGGCTCGAAAATGCTGGGCCAATCAATTTGAGAATAAACGATTTTATCATGTAAGCACCGATGAGGTGTATGGAAGTCTTGGTGAAATTGGCCTTTTTACTGAAGAAACCGCTTATGACCCCCGCAGCCCTTATTCAGCTTCTAAAGCCAGCAGCGACCATTTAGTGCGTGCTTACCATCATACCTTCGGATTACCTGTGGTGGTTTCAAACTGTTCCAATAATTATGGTTCGTTTCAATTTCCAGAGAAATTAATTCCACTGTTTATCAACAATATACGCAACCTGAAAGCATTACCGGTTTATGGTAAAGGCGAAAACATCAGAGATTGGCTTTGGGTAGAAGATCACGCCCGAGCCATCGACCTTATTTTTCACAGCGGAGCCAATGGCGATACCTACAATATAGGAGGCCATAACGAATGGACCAATATTGCCCTAATTAAGGTGATGTGTACCATAATGGATCGAAAACTGGGTCGGGCTGCCGGTGAAAGCGAAAAGCTCATCACCTACGTCAAAGACCGCGCCGGCCACGACCTTAGATATGCCATCGATTCATCAAAATTGCAACGAGAATTGGGCTGGACCCCATCACTTCAATTTGAAGAAGGACTTGAAAAAACCATCGATTGGTACCTCGAAAACGATGCTTGGATGAAGCAAGTTACCAGTGGCGATTACCAAAATTATTATGAACAACAATATCTCAACAGGTAAGCCATGGAAAGTACAATTCCGCTATCTGCCTATTGCTCCGATTTTGGAAACTATTCCCGCCAAGCAACTCGTGAAGTTACCATCGGTAGTCTTAAGCTTGGAGCTGGCCATCCCATTCGCATGCAGAGCATGTCGAGTTGCAATCCAATGGATACCGAGGCAAATGTGGATCAAGCTATTAGAATAATTGAAGCCGGCGGCGAATTGGTACGATTTACAGCCCCTGCCGTTAAAGATGCCGAAAACCTAAAAAATATTAAGCAAGGTCTCTTGGAAAAAGGTTACCCCCAACCCTTGGTTGCTGATATTCATTTTAATCCAAAAGCGGCGCTGGAAGCAGCCAAATATGTAGAAAAGGTGCGCATCAATCCAGGAAATTACGCTGAAAATAGCAAAAGCAAAATCAACTATAGCCCTGAGGAATACGAGGAATCCTTGAAATTTATCGAAGAAAAGTTTGTTGAACTGATTTCCTATTGCAAGCAACACCATGTGGCCATGCGCATTGGTTCCAATCACGGATCGCTTTCTCAGCGAATTATGGATCGCTATGGCGATACCCCGGAAGGAATGGTAGAAGCAGCCCTCGAATACGTTAGAATTGCAGTTAAGCATCAATATTACGATTTGGTGCTTTCCATGAAAGCCAGTAATCTTATTGTAATGGTGCAAGCATATCGACTGCTGGCTGCTAAGATGAAGGATGAAAATTTCAATTTTCCACTGCACCTTGGAGTTACTGAAGCCGGAGCGGGCGAAGATGGCCGCATAAAATCTGCTGCAGGTATTGGAGCCTTGCTCGAAGATGGGCTCGGAGATACCATTCGCGTATCACTCACCGAAGATCCCGAATTTGAGATTCCCATTGCCCGCTTGATCCTAAAAAACTTTGAAAATCGAACCTCCAAAACTTTTGCTCCAATAGCTCATTTACCTTACAATCCTTACCGTTTTCAAAAAAGAGAAAGCGAAGAGGTTATGAAAATAGGTAACAGAAACGAACCCATTGTGGTGGGTTATGATTGGACCTTCGACCAACATAAAAAGGCTTTAACTGCTAACTTCAACGGCCATGAAATTTCAAAAAATGCCATTCCTATCCTTACCTTAAGCGAGTATTTAATTCAGTCCAAGCCTCAGAATGTTTTTGTAACACTTAATTATAACAATCTGAAGGAGGGACTTCTTGAAAAACTCAGCCCTGAGGATAAGGCCATTTTTGTATTTGAAGATGCGGGTCAGCATTCCGTACATCCCTTTAGGGCATTGTTTATATATTTGATAAACAACAACTTAAATCAACCAGTAATTTTACATCGGAATTACGGATCATTAAGCGAAACAGAGCTTCAAATAAAAGCCGCCATTGATTTTGGTTCTTTGCTGGTGGATGGGTTAGGAGATGGAATTTGGATTGAATCGGGTGAAATTACTTCAACCTTACGCCTTACCGAAATTTCTTTGAACATTTTACAAGCCTGCCGTGCGCGAATTAGCAAAACAGAATATATAAGTTGCCCCAGCTGCGGACGAACTCTTTTTAATATTCAACAAGCCACAGCCAAGGTTCGGAGTTTAACGCAACATTTGAAAGGTTTGAAAATTGCTGTTATGGGGTGCATTGTTAATGGCCCGGGAGAAATGGCCGATGCTAATTATGGGTATGTGGGTGCCGGTGTAGGCAAAATTAATCTTTACAAAGGCAAAGAAGTGGTGGCTAAAGGTATCGACGAATCCATTGCCGTTGAAGCTTTAATTCAACTTATTAAAGATCATGGCGACTGGAAGGAACCTCAATAGCGTGAAATTCATAACCCAACTTACTGAAGTGAATTAAGGTTTTTTCGAGCGCAATCACCATTCTGTCTTGAGCTTTTAAACTGTCGTGAAAAACGATAATATCACCTGCTTTTGCTTTGGAAATTACATTTTTCGCACAGCGATCAGCAGAAAGCGATTTATCAAAATCATAACTCATCACCGTCCACATCATGATTTTATATTTTTTACTTAAGAGTTTCATCGCTTTCCATCCTATTTGACCGTGAGGAGGCCGGAATAGAGGGCTTTGCAATGCGCTATTTCCTTTTAAAACATTTCTAAAATAAGATTTTGGATTGGTTTTGAAAAAGGGAAGGTGGTTAAAGCAATGATGTCCCACCGAATGTCCATCTTCAATAACCTGTTGATACGTATCAGCAAATTTAAGTACGTTTTCTCCCACCATAAAAAAAGTAGCTTTGGCATTATAAGACTTCAATAAATGCAGCACCTTTGGCGTAACTTCAGCGTTGGGGCCATCATCGAAGGTAAGAAATAGCACCTTTTTGTCAGCGGGAATTTTCCACACCAACCAGTGACGTGTAAGCCATTGAATCCAAAATGGAATCCTAACGATATGCCATTGGGCCATTTAATTATGATTTTAAAATTCTATGTAAGTATTGCTCAAAGGTAATGTTCAATTCTGCCACTTGCTCAAAGGCTTCTGAAGAGGCCACCGAACTTAAAACTATTCCCGGTACATTCTTGAGTTTTTTAGCCAACCGACTGACGTCATCCTCATCCATTTCGCCATCGATGATCAAAAGATAATCGAAATGTTTGTACCCCTTAATCAAATTTACACCCTGAGTTTTATTGGATAGCAAATAAAAATTGGTCATATTACACTCGTCGAGGTAAACATAAACTGAAAAACTGAAGCTTTGGTTCTTCATTGGAAAAACGAAGTCTTCCGCTTTTTGAAACTTAAAATCAAGGGTTTTATTGAGGTGAAAAACCAAGCTATAATCTTTAGAACCAGACGAAATACCCAAAAATTGGTAGTTAATTTCATCTTCATAATCCAGCTGAATCTTTTTAGCCATAGGTTAATAAATTGGGTTAAGAGGCAAATTTTTTAAAATTTATCAAAAGTAAAGAAAAAAAAAGTACCTTTGAACCTTCTTAAATATTCACACAATATGATGTCATTTTTTCTACTTGGGATCGTTGGTCCTTGGCAAATTGTTTTGATTATTGCCATTGTTTTGCTTCTTTTTGGAGGCAAGAAAATTCCTGAATTGATGCGCGGCCTCGGCAAAGGGGTTAACGAATTTAAGAAAGGAGCTAAGGAAGATGATGATTCTAAAGCCGAAAAAAAAGCAGAGTAGCCTATGAGACTTACCGTATTGATTATTGTTTTTACCGCGATTGTGTTCCAAGGTTTGATGGGGAAGAATGTGGTGCCACCTAAATCCGGTGATAATGATAGCACAGATGTTCAACTATTTTTACTTGATTATCCTCACCTTAAAACATTCGATAGCCTCTATTTTAATTCATTTACTGCCGAAGACAGTTTACATCCTTGGCAATCTGTAAATGCTAACTACTACGACAGTATTCCCCAATCGTTAAACGAACTTTACCGTTATCGTATGCAAGTGATGGACGTTAAAAGTCCTTTCGACTACCAATACAACGAGGCGGTGAGCAATATGATTTATTTTTACACCGTAAAGCGTAAAGGCTACATCGGTCGTATTAAGGATAAAGAGAGCTTATATATGCCCCTTTTTGAGGAAATGCTCGACAAATATCAATTGCCCAATGAGTTAAAATATCTTGCCATTGTAGAGTCTGCCTTAGATCCTGTGGCAATATCGCATGCAGGGGCGGTAGGTTTGTGGCAATTTATGCCTGCCACAGGTCGTATTTACGGACTACAAATCACCAAACTTTACGACGATAGACGTGATGTGTTGAAAGCCACTGAAGCCGCTTGCCGACATTTTCGTGATTTGTATGCTTTATACGGAGACTGGAATTTGGTTTTAGCTGCCTACAATGCTGGAAGTGGCAACGTGAATAGAGCCATCAAAAAAGCAGGAACTGCAAAAGATTACTGGTCCATTCGCAAATATTTACCCAAAGAAACTCAAAGCTACGTACCTGCATTCATGGCGGTAAGTTATATGATGGAATATTCTTGGGCTTATTTACCCTCTAATCCAAAAGTTCAAGACCTAAACTACTTCTCAGTGGATACCGTGATGGTTCAAAGTAAAATTACTTTTAGTCAAATCGCCGACTGGCTTGAAATGGATGTGGCCACGGTGGCCAAACTCAATCCTCAATATACACGTCAAGTCATTCCAGCCACAGAAGAACATCCCTTTAGACTTACTTTACCCACTAATAAAATTGGTGAGTTTATCTTAAATCAAGAATTAGTTTTATCTGGAGTTACTCGTCGCGAATACGAGAGCCAAGCCAGTATAGAATAGCCTAACTCTTTCAATATGGCAAACCTAGTAAAGCGTTTTGTCGATTTTCAGCAACGAAAAATTTGTTATCACAGCCAAGGAGTAGGTGATACTTTAGTGCTATTGCATGGTTTTCTTGAAGACATGGAAATTTGGAGTGATTTTGCGCCTCATTTAGCTCAAAAATTTCATGTTGTTTTGATTGATTTACCTGGCCATGGCCAAAGCGAAGTTTTGGCCGAAGTTCATAGCATGACATTAATGTCGGAAACGGTTAATCAAGTACTAAACCATCTTGGAGTACGAAAAGCCACCATCATTGGACACAGCATGGGAGGTTATGTGGCTGTGAACTTTGCTCTTATGTTTGCTGAAAAGCTTTCTGGTTTGGGTTTTTTTCACAGTCATGCCTTTGCCGATAGCCCCGAAGCCAAGATTAATAGAGGAAGAGCTATTCATGTGGTGAAAGAAAACCATAAAGATTTTATCTCCCATTTTATTCCAGAACTTTTTACCGAAGCCAACCGTCAAAAATTTCAGCAAGAAATTGCCGACATGCAAACCCGGTCCAAAAACATGAGCAAAGAAGCCGTTGTGGCAGCCCTTGAAGGCATGCGTCATCGAACTGATGGAGCTAAAACCCTTGCCAATCTTGAAATTCCTTTAATGTTTATAGTAGGAAAAGAAGATTCCAGAACACCGCTGGATAAAATGATGGAGTTGATTACGCCCGTTAAAGAAGCCCATTTGCTATATTTGGAAGGCGTAAATCACATGGGTTTTATCGAAGCTAAGTCCCAATGCCTCCATTTTATCCAATCCTTTGCGGAGATTTGCAACCCAAAAATCGGGAGTTGAAATTGGCTTTTTTCATTTGAAAAATTTAATATCTTTGCAGCCCTTTTTAAAGAAGAAAAAGGCCGATTATTTATTAATATTTTTTATTTAAAAACATGAAAAAAGTATCATTGAGCGGTTCTCGTAGAGAGAACGTAGGGAAAAAAGATGCTAAAGCACTTCGCAACTCAGGCAATGTACCCTGTGTACTTTATGGTGGCAAAGAGCAAATCCATTTTTCTGTTCCTACAGTAGAGTTTAAACCTTTAGTTTACACTCCAGGCGTTGCATTTGTTGACATCACCATCGATGGAAATACCTATGCTGCCATTTTACAAGACATTCAGTATCACCCAGTTTCTGACAACATTTATCACGTTGACTTTAAAGAATTGGTTGACGATAAGAAAATTGTTATGAGCATTCCAGTTAAAACAACAGGTTTGGCTAAAGGGGTTTCCCTTGGGGGAAAAATGATTGCTAAACTTCGTAAGATTAGCGTGAAAGCATTACCAAAAGATATGCCCGAAGATGTGATGCTTGATGTAACTCCTTTGGATATGGGTCAATCGATTAAGATCAAAGACTTGAATTTCGAAAATCTTGAATTACTTGATTCACCTAATAGCGTGGTAGTAACCATTCGCGCTACTCGTGCAGTTGCCGCAGCCACTCGTGGTGGAAAATAATTTGTTTTTTTGATAAATTAAATAATAAGGTGCAGTATTTTTATTGCACCTTTTTATTGCAACTTTTTATTGCAACTTTTTATTGCAACTTTTTATTGCAACTTTTTATTGCAACTT
>DZDC01000004.1:25907-32923 GCA_022736595.1 Draconibacterium orientale
CTTTTTATTGCAACTTTTTATTGCAACTTTTTATTGCAACTTTTTATTGCAACTTTCTTTTTTCTTTGCATTATTAATTCAATTGATTGCAAAATGAAGTATTTGATTGTAGGCCTTGGCAATGTGGGCAGCGAATATACCAATACCCGCCACAACATTGGATTTGAGGTATTGAATGCCTTAGCAAAAGAACTCAAATCCGACTTTGAAATCGGGAGGCATGCCTACGTAAGCAATGCCAAGTTTAAAGGTCGTAATTTAATTTTGGTAAAACCGACCACCTTTATGAATTTGAGTGGTAAAGCTCTGAAATACTGGATGACTCAAGAAGCCATTCCCATTGAAAATGTATTGGTGATTCTCGACGATTTAGCCCTTCCTTTGGGAAAGCTTCGCATTAAACTCAAAGGCGGTGATGGCAACCACAATGGGCTTACCAGCATCATAGAAAATTTGGGAAATAGCGATTTTTATCGCATGCGCATTGGCATAGGAAATGATTTTAAACGTGGTTTTCAGAGCGATTATGTTTTGGGGAAATGGAAAGCAGATGAACAATCGCAACTGGAAGAACGCATGCCCCTATTCCTGGAGGCTATCAAAACTTTTTGCACTCAAAATATTCAAGCTGCAATGACTCAGTGTAACAACAAATAAAACCTCAACTTGAGTAACAGACTAAAAGCCCATTTAGCCATTTTAGTGGCCACCGTCATTTTTGCTGTAAACTATTGGGTTTCCAAAGAACTTATTGGCGTTTTTAGCCCATTGGAATTGGTACTCATTCGCACCTGGGGGGCTTCGCTATGTTTTGGCATTGCCCTTCTGTTTATGCGCACAAAAGAACGTGTTAATCTTCGTGATTTAGGGTATTTGGCCTTGGTTGGTTTTTTTGGTGTTACCCTAAATCAGTATCTATTTTTTGGAGGATTGCAATATACTACAGCGGTGGAAGCCAGCACCATTCATGTATCCAATCCTGTGATTACTATAATACTAAGTACAATTTTTCTCCACAGCAGACTAAGTCGGGTACAAACGCTGGGCGTATTCGTTGGTATGGTAGGAGCTTTGATTTTGGTGTTGTATCAAAAGGGGCTAAGCTTCGAAAGCCAGAGTTTAAAAGGTAATTTGATGATCTTTGGAAATACAACTGCTTATGCTGTGTTTCTCATTATGGTTAAGCCTGCCTTGAAAAAATACAAACCCCTCACCACTAGCTTTTGGGCTTATTTAATTTCGGCCTTGAGTCTATTGCCCTTTGGTATCCAACCCATGATTCATCTGGATTGGGCCGCAATTGGCCATCAACATGCGCTTGGAATTTTTTATATCGTGGTGGCCGTAACCTTTTTGGCTTATCTTTTAAGCATTTATAGTCTCAAAGAATTAAGTGCTCCTGTGGTAAGTTTCTATATTTATCTACAGCCCGCCTTGGCTTTTCTTATTGCTGTACTTTTAGGTGAACAATTGCTCGATCCCCTTAAAATTGTGGCCACTTTTATTATCTTTATTGGGGTATATTTGGTGAACAAAAAACCTAAATCTTCAACCTCAACTGGAACGTAAATTCGCTTTTTCGATTTCCTTCAATCTCATCCAATCCACTTCCAACGGTCTTTTTTTGTGTAAAAACCGATTGCGAATATCGAAACCAAAGTTGCAAGTTTTGGCTGATATCGTAGTTTAGCAGCAAATAAAACCGTTGACCTTTGTCGTAATAGGCGGGAATAGAAAATTTATACAGCACATCCTTTTCATAAGCATAAATTCTGGTGTCGTAGTCATCGGAATGGACTATGGCATATCGAGCACTGAAACTGAGGGGCAGCTTTGGAAACTGATAATCCAAGTCGGTATAAAGTAAGTAACCCTGTGTCCAGATGCCAGCAGCATCCTTAAATGCACTGAAACTCACTCGGCTTTGAATTTTCCAACCTCCGCCCAACTTGGCCGAAAGATGTAAACGTCCGCTGTGCTTATGCTGCAAGTTCACCGGTTGAAGCGCTTCGGTGGTATTGCTTTGATTGATGTATTTTTCCTCAAATTGGTATCTTGCATAATATGAAAGTTTAGAACTTGGATTACGAGTGTACTGAAGCGAAAATTCATGACCTTGACTTGGCCTATTCACACGATAACGAAGCCAAGGAAACTTAAATAAATCGTAATAAAAACTTAAATTACTAAAAGGCCCTGTATTAAGATTGATGCCCACTAAAATTCCTTGTTCGTTTTGTAAGGAGCTACTTTCACCAAAGGCAGCGGCATGTTGGTTTTGATAATCTTTAGAATAATTTCGATAGAGTATATTTACATTAAGTCGTTGGCTAAGATTGAAAAACGATCCCAGAAGAACAGCTTTCCCGCCATTTTTGCTCAAGGCAGCCTCACCGTATGTGCTAAAAAAGCGGTTGGCATAAGAGAAGTCAAAGCCCGCATTGAAATTTGATTTTCCTGAAAAATCGTATTTTTCGTAGGAAGAGCTCCCGCCTTGAATGGCATGACTCAACATACTTTGATAAGCAGTAATACCTGCTTTAAAGCCCTTATAAATATAATTGAGGTTGGCCCCAAAAATCTGTTCATTTATAGCTTTCTCATTGGCAATTTCGGTGGGAGTACGATGGTAACCAGTTTCTTGAAGACTTTGAATATACAGCTCTTCTGAGTCCAGTGAATCAGCAGCTTCGGTGCTGGCATCCATAGCTCGTAAACTATAGAAAGGCGTAAGTTGTAACTTGGTATTGAGCGCCAAAGTCACCGCTGCGCCTCGCATAAAAAGGCTTTCATTGGCCGAGCTGTTGGGCCGCAGTCCACGAGCTGAACGTTGGGTATTGATGGTAGCGGACGACTTGCTGAATCCAATACCAGACCAGAGCGTAAGTCCTTGTCCAAACTCTAAATGATAGTCGCCCACGGCAACTTTTCGCAAAACTTTGTCGGTTCGTATAAAAAGATGCAATGAATAAAAGTCGAAACCGTTTGGGTTGCTTCCTGCAAAGAATTCTTCGCCCGCATCCTTCTCTCCCACCAATCCAAAACTGATTCGATCTTGAAAAGTATATTTATATCTAAAATACAACTTGCTCGGCGATCCCAAATAATGATTGTCGGGATAGAGGCTGGTATCAAATCCTGCTTGAGGTTGAACAATTCTACCATAACGAATAATGAAGTCGTTTTTGCCATAACGCAGGGCCTGCTTAAGGGTAATCTTTCGGGCTGTAACTTCATCCTCAAAGCTAATAAAAGGTTGAATTTGCAGCAATAATTCGATATAAAAACCATCGATTTCTTTCAGCTCATAAATGGTTTTAAAGTTGCCAAATTTATCGCGAGCATACAAAAGTGCAGCAATCTGACTTTCGTTCAAAAACAACAGCTTGCGTAGTTGCTCTGCATCAGCATTGTTGATTAAAAGAGGATTTTGATGCAAATAGCTAAAATGCTCATAAAGCTCAGTATAATCATAATCTTGATCACTGAGTTCGGTCAATTCTTCGATGCGTTGCTCAATTACACTTTGTGCCGCCCCTTCGGTTTGAGCCCAAACGTGGATAGCAGGGACAAGAATAATAAGCACGATAGCGAGGATTCGTTGCATAAGCCTTATTTATTGAATACGTAATGCATCGAAACTTGGGGAGAATAACCTAAAACCTGATGATAGGAGGAACTAAAATCTAAATGAAAGGACTGAAGTTTAAGTCCAAAACCAAAACTAAATATTTCGGGATGCGTTCCCATTCCTATGCGGGCATAGAGAATCTCAAGAATGCGGTACTCAACCCCGCCACCTACAAATAATTTATTGTCGATATTGCTCTGGGCTTCAGCCACAAAGTTAAGATTCTCAGCAATTTCCCATTGCAATCCCAGCTTATACAGGCTTTCTAATCGTTCATCATCATAAGTATTGTATTGAGCTCTAATGGGATTGAAAACATGAACTCCTAAATTAATTTTAGAACTAACTTTTGCCATCACCCCAACTTCAAAGGTAAAAAGCGATTTTGATCCATAATCGTTACCAATGGCCGTATTCCAATAATCTAACTGTACGCCCACACCAAGAAAATCGTTGAGTCTAAGTGCATAGCCCAATCCGGCCTTTTTCTCATTATAAAGTTGAAATCCAGAATAGGCAAAGTTAACGCCAAATACACCCTTTTTAATGGGTAAAGTAAATGCAATTGCTTGTGAATTCAAGGCATTGCTCAAGAATCTATTTTCGTAGAAAAGTCCCAACTGAGTATTTTCGGCAAATGCCATTGCCCCTTGGTTATTGGTGCAACTCCAAGCATCGACAGCAGCCACCGAACTGTTGCCCAGAGCGCTGGCTCTACCCCCTAAATTAGATGCAAAGTTTTGTGCTTGGATAAAATAGGTTGCCATCATCATACTACCGAGAAGTATGATGGCTCGTAGGTTATAAATTCGGAAAGGGAAATTACTCATCTGCGCCAGTTATATTGGGCTAAAGTAGAGAAAAATAGTCTTCACAATGAAATCTTCCCAATTTTTTAAACTAGGAGATGCATTGTTAACATTGTAATCATGAACCTTGGAATATGAAGATAACCATTTGGTTGTTTTTCACCGTAGAGACGCAGAAAACGCAGAGGATTATATCTCTGAAAGATTAAAGATACCCTAGTTCAAGTTGTGCCTCTTCACTCATCATACTTTTGTCCCAAGGCGGGTCAAAGGTAAGAACCACATCCGCTTTTACAATTCCTTCAATGGCTTCAATGCGCTCCCCTACTTCACGAGGAATACTATCGGCCACCGGGCAATTGGGACTGGTAAGGGTCATGATGATATGAGCTACCGCTTCGGGGTCCACTTCTATTTCGTAAATCATTCCCAATTCGTATATGTCCACGGGTATTTCGGGGTCATATACGGTTTTAATTGCTTTCATTACAAGGTTTTCGAGCACTAATATCTGGTCGTTACTTAAACTCATAATTCTAAATATTTAAAGGTTTTCTTTGGTCTTAAAAACCAAGGCATACAACTTTATCTGTTTAATCATACTGGTGAGGCCATTGGATCTCGTGGGTGAAAGATGTTCTTTAAGTCCAATTTGATCGAGAAAACTAAAATCTTCGTCAATAATTTCTTGTGGATTTCTTCCGTTGACAACTCGAAGCAATAATTGCACAATGCCCTTGGTGATAATGGCATCGCTATCGGCCTTAAATTGAATGCTTCCTTGCTGATAACTTGCAGTAAGCCATACTTGCGATTGGCAACCACTGATAAGATACTGCTTGGTTTTAAATTCTTCTGACAAGCCCGCTCCTTCTTTTCCCATATCGATAATAAAATTGTACCGATCCATCCAGTCGTCAAAGAGCTCAAATTCACTTATAAGTTCACTTTTTACTTGTTCGAGTGTCATATTTCTAAAAATTTAGGACAACATATTTTTAACTTTTTTCAATGCTTCCACCATCAAATCCACTTCTTCGAGGGTATTATAGATGGCCAACGAGAGTCGAACCGTTCCAGAAACACCATGACGTTGGATAAAAGGTTGAGCGCAATGGTTTCCTGTACGCAATGCAAAACCCATTTGATCGAGAAGGCTGCCCACATCGTAAGGGTGTAACCCTTGCAACACAAATGAAATAACCGCTGATTTATGAGCATGAGTACCAATGATTTTCAATCCATCAATGGCCAAAAGCTTTTCGGTGGCATAGCTAAGGAGCTCATGTTCGTGTTGTTGAATTTTTTCAAAGCCAATTTCATTTATAAAATCAATGGCTTCGGCAAAGGCGATAATTTCAGGCACCATAGGAGTTCCTGCTTCAAATTTAAAAGGCAAAACATTGAAAGTAGTTTCCTCGCTAAAGCAAACACGATCAATCATTTCGCCACCACTTTGATAAGGAGGCATTTGTTCTAAAATTGCTTTTTGGCCATAAAGTACGCCCACGCCCATAGGTCCATACATTTTATGAGCCGAGAACACATAGAAGGTGCAGCCCAGCTTTTGCACATCAATTTGAAGGTGCGAACTTGCTTGAGCCCCGTCGATAAGGGTAAAAATTCCTTTATCCTGAGCCATTTTCACCACTTCCTCCACGGGGTTTATCACTCCGGTAACATTGCTCACGTGAGCAATACTGATAAGTCGAGTTTTGGGTCCGATTAAGCTCTGCAAATGATTGAGATCCAAACTACCATCGTCATGGGTTTTGATCACGCGAAGTTTTGCGCCTTTATCTTTGCAAAGGAATTGCCAAGGTACCAGATTGGCGTGGTGTTCCATTTCGCTGATGATAATTTCATCCTCAGCTCCAACAAAGCGATTTCCAAAACTATGCGCCACCAAGTTGATACTTTCGGTGGTTCCTTTGGTAAAAATAATTTCTTCGATACTTTCTGCATGGACAAAACTCACTAATTTTTCTCTTGCTTGCTCCATGGCATCGGTTGCCAATTGACTTAAAAAGTGAACTCCCCGATGCACATTGCTGTTTTCGTGAAGATAATAATGACTGATGCGATTGATGACGCGCAGCGGTTTTTGACTGGTAGCTCCATTATCAAAATACACCAGCTTTTTGTTCCTAACTTGGGTTTCAAGTATAGGAAATTGACTTCTGATAGCATTGATATCTAAACTCATAATGCAATTATATTTTACTCATATCGATTTCGAAATGAATGAGTTTGTCGGGATCTACACAACTAATGGAGCACGATTCGCAGCTGGTAAGCTCGCCTTTTAATCGTTTACGTACCAATTCATCGATGCTTTTTTGCAAATTGGGGAGGCTAATTTTCTGAATAATTTCTTCCACAAAGGCTACCATTAAAAGCATGCGTGCATTGCGTTCGCATATACCTCTTTGCATAAGATAAAACATGGCTTGAGCATCGAGTTGACCGACGGTAGCACCGTGGCTGCATTTTACGTCGTCGGCATAAATTTCTAGGAAAGGATGGCTGTCAACTTTGCTATGAGAGCTTAATTGTATGTTTCGATTGCTTTGATA
>DZDC01000004.1:33023-36413 GCA_022736595.1 Draconibacterium orientale
AAAATTACTATCGTTCCATTGACGCACAAAAGTGGTAGTCATCAGTGCTGTTTGATCGTCCTGATTTTGAAGTTTGTAGTAATCGAGTCGAGCCCCTGCTTCAAGATTTATTTCGGTAACGTTATTGATAAAGCTTGGTTGATTTTCCATTGAATCGTCGCAATGCACCAGTTGGAGCGAGGCGTTTTCTTCAAGAATAACCAAGTTGCGGGTATTAACAAAAATCGAATCGACGCTATTAAGCATATTCACCATTTGAATGGAGGGTTGATGATCCACATTTTTTGGAACGTAGATAAAATATCCATTTTCAAAAAGGGCTGAATTCAAGGCAATTAATCCATGATGGTTGTTGACTACGCTTTGGCCGTAATATTTTTCGAAGAGCTGCGGCATAAGGTGCATGGCAGCCCTCAGGCTACCGACCACTGTTCCATCAGGAAAGGTTGTAATGCCAGAGGTGGATTGGTTTTCGAGCCACAGGCCATTCACCAAACTAAAAATATCGGTATTGAATCGATCAATTTCGCATTTAAGCAAAGCGCCCAATGGATTGTTGCTCTGGCCTTGCTGAAGATTGAAACGGTAATTGCGTTGCAAAACCGGTTGCAGATTGGTTTTTCGCCAACTTTCCATTTTTGAAGTCGGGAAACCTTGTTGTTCAAAAAGCCCACGAGCCTTTTTCCTCTTTTGTTGAATGAAGGGCAAGTCCTGACTGAAAAGGCGCTCAAAATTTCGATCGAAATGTTGCAAAAAAGCCTGTTGCAATTCAGCAAATGCAGGTGATGTTGTTGTTTCCATGAGCCTAGGCCATTAATTCTTTTTTAATCCAATCGTAGCCTTTTTCTTCCAATTCGAGGGCTAAGTTTTTATCTCCGGTTTTTACAATTTTACCCTCATACATCACATGTACAAAATCGGGCACAATGTAATCGAGCAAACGTTGATAGTGCGTAATCACTACAGTTGCATTCTCTTTGGTTTTCAATTTATTAACTCCCGATGCAACAATTCGAAGTGCATCAATATCAAGACCTGAATCCGTTTCGTCTAAGATGGCAAGTTGAGGTTCAAGCATGGCCATTTGGAAAATTTCATTTTTCTTTTTTTCACCTCCCGAAAATCCTTGATTTACAGAACGATTATTAAGTTTATCGTGCAATTCAACCAATTCCTTTTTTTGGTTCATATATTTCAAGAAGGCTCCAGCACTGAGTGGTTCTTGTCCACGATACTGGCGAATTTCGTCGAGGGCGGTGCGCATAAAATTGGTCATGCTCACTCCAGGAATTTCCACAGGATACTGAAAACCTAAGAAGACCCCTTCACGGGCGCGATCTTCGATGCTCAATTCCATAAGGTTCTTGCCATTGTAAATGATTTCTCCTTCGGTAACTTCATAAGCTGTATTTCCAGCAATAACACTGGCTAGCGTACTTTTTCCCGTTCCATTAGGCCCCATGATGGCATGCACTTCTCCTGCATTCACTTTTAAGTTTAGTCCATTGATAATTTGTTTGCCTTGGACACTAACGTATAAATTTTTAATTTCTAACATGATATTTCTTTGATAGATTTTTAAATAAATTTGATTATCCCACGCTGCCTTCGAGGCTGATACTGAGAAGCTTTTGAGCTTCAACTGCAAATTCCATGGGCAATTGGTTCAGCACTTCTTTAGCGTAACCGTTTACAATAAGTCCAATGGCCTTTTCGGTATCAATACCTCTTTGCTTGCAATAAAAAAGCTGCTCGTCAGATATTTTTGACGTGGTGGCTTCGTGTTCAACGATGCCTGTGGGATTGTTGGTTTCGATGTAAGGAAAGGTATGTGCTCCACATTTATCGCCGAGAAGTAAGCTGTCGCATTGCGAAAAATTGCGACTGTGTTCGGCTTTAGGGTTGATGCGCACCAAACCGCGGTAGCTGTTATGACTTTTCCCGGCAGAGATCCCCTTGCTGATGATGGTACTTTTGGTATGCTTGCCCAAGTGAATCATTTTGGAACCTGTATCGGCTTGTTGCATATTATTGGTGACGGCCACGGAGTAAAATTCTCCCACGCTGTAATCGCCTTTAAGAATGCAACTGGGATATTTCCAAGTGATGGCAGAGCCGGTTTCAACCTGAGTCCAAGAAATCTTGGAGCGATCCCCTTGGCACATTCCTCGTTTGGTAACGAAATTGTAAATTCCACCTTTACCTTCTTTATCCCCTGGATACCAATTTTGTACAGTACTGTATTTCACCTCAGCATCGGTATGAGCTATAATCTCTACGATGGCTGCATGCAACTGGTTCTCGTCGCGCTGAGGGGCGGTGCATCCTTCAAGGTAACTCACATAGGCTCCTTCATCGGCAATAATTAAGGTTCTTTCAAACTGCCCGGTATTGGCGGCATTGATTCGAAAATAGGTGCTTAATTCCACGGGTGAGCGAACTCCTTTGGGAATATAGCAGAACGACCCATCGCTAAAAACTGCGCTATTTAGTGCGGCAAAATAATTATCTGCGGCGGGGACCACACTCCCTAAATATTTTTTTACTAAATCAGGATGTTTATGCACCGCTTCACTAAACGACATAAATAGGATGCCCAGTTTAGATAAAGTGTCGCTAAAAGTAGTTTTTACTGAAACACTATCAATTACAGCATCCACTGCAACGCCAGAGAGTACTTTTTGCTCTTCGAGGCTAATGCCTAGCTTATTGAAAGTATCAATGAGCTCAGGATCTACTTCGTCAAGACTCTCGTATTGAGCCTTCTTCTTGGGTGCAGCAAAGTAAATGATGTTCTGAAAATCGATAGAAGGAATATTCAAATGGGCCCACCGTGGGGTTTCCATACTGAGCCATTTTTGGTAGGATTTTAACCTGAAATCGAGTAACCATTCAGGTTCGTTCTTTTTTGCAGAAATAATTCGGATTACCTCTTCGCTTAATCCCTTGGGTATGACCTCGGTTTCTATGTCAGAGTAAAATCCGTATTTATAATCGGAGGTGGTTACTTCACCTAATATATCTTGCTGATTCGACATGTAAGACTTATTTAGAATAAATTAAAATAACGCAGCAAAGATACAAAATATAGAGGTTCTTCCTACCTACAAATATGATTTAAGACAGCAAAAGACACCCCATTTCACAAAAAAACCAAGCCTTGGCCTTTGAACACGACAGGGTTTCTATTTCAATGGTAGAATGCTATTTTTTCACTCTCAAAAAAAGATTGATACCTAATGGTTCTTTAAAAACTTCAATCTTATGTGCTTCAATACCCGCTTGTAGGGCATAACTTCGCAACTCATCTTCGGAGCGATGGTAAAGAAACCAGTCGCCTAAAATTTCCATGATTCGCCGTGAGGGATTTTGAACATTGAAATTGCCAAT
>DZDC01000004.1:36513-40333 GCA_022736595.1 Draconibacterium orientale
TTCTTCGTCGAGAAGGTGAATGGTGGTCTCGTTTTGGTCTCCTTTTATAAAATAGACTTGGTTGATGTTTACTTTTTCGAGGGTGTTGTTTTGAGAATGAACAATGATCTGGTTGTTATCATGGTCTTTCAGATTGAAAAATGTGGCAAACTGCTCACTTTCCATTTTGAATTTTAGGTCGTTTTGAAATTTGAAGATGGCAATTTCTATGTTGATTTGCAGATCTTTATCGGTAAAAGGCTTGATAATATAGCCATAAGGCAAGGCTACTTTTGCTTTATTAATGGTTGCCAAATCTGCATTAGCAGTGAGGTAAAGGCACATCGTGGGTTTGAATGATTTGTTTGGCAGCCTCAATTCCACTCATTTCCCCTTTGAGATTGATATCCATAAGAATGAGATCAGGGAGCAGTCGTTCGACCTCAGCAATAGCACCAAGGCCTGTATCCACAGTTTTTTGAACTGTATAACCTAAGGCGGTGAGGCTTTCTTCGATATCGGTTGCCACTAAGAGCTCGTCTTCCACTACAAGAATTTTGTAATCGGTTTTTTCCATTATTTCGTAATTTTAAATGTGATGCTAAATTCGGTACCCTGTTCAAAATTGGTTTGCAATTCCCCATCAATTTGTTGCACAAGCTTTCGTATGATTTTAAGACCTAGTGATTTACTGTTATGAATATCGAAATCAGATTTGATTCCAATGCCATTATCCTTTACCGTAAGTTTATATTGCCCCTCAGAAGCTTCAAGTGGATGAAAGGAGATGAAAATATTACCTTGACTTCGGCCTTGGAAAGCATATTTAAAAGAATTGGAGATCAATTCGTTGATGATGAGTCCGCAGGGGATGGCCAAATCCATGGGCAAATTGGCATCGATGATGTCGTATTCAAAACGTACCCGAGCTTGTTGGTTGGCGTAGGTACGTGCAATATTTCCAGTAAGGCTTTGAACGTAATTATTGAACTTAATATCGCTCAATCCTTCGTTGCTGTATAGGTTTTCATGAATCAAAGCCATGGAATGAATTCGGTTTTGACTTTCTTGCAACACCTCGCGAAGCTTGGGATCTTCGATGCTTCGACTTTGCATGTTAAGAATGGAGGAGATAATCTGCATGTTGTTTTTGACTCTATGGTGCACCTCGCGAAGCAGGACTTCCTTCTCAGCCAATGATTTCATCAAAAATTCTTCGGCTTGACGACGTTTGCTTTCCTTATATTCCAACTCCCACTTCATCATGGTGATGCCTGCAAATTCGTCGATAAGGCTCAAAAGTTTTTTAGCTTCAATGGGTTTAATTAGGTAACCATCGACGCCCAAATTGATGGATTCGATAAAATTATCCTTTTCGTTATAAGCCGACATGAGGACAATTTTAACGCTTGGGTATTGGGCTTTGATTTCTTTCACCATTTCTAAACCATCCATCACAGGCATGTTGATGTCGGTAACCACCAAGTCGGGTTTATACTTTTTGTAAAGTTCAAGCCCATGATGTCCATCTTTAGCGATGTAAAAATGGTTAACATGCTTTTCAAGAATTCGTTGGTAAAGCTGGCGAACAGATTCATTGTCATCGACAAAAAGCACCGATATGTTATGCCTATTGGCTGGATTTTGGGAGGATATCATAACTAAAGTTTGGAGCTAATTTGGGAGTAAATCTTCTCAAAAAGCTGCTCAGAGATGATGGGCTTAAAAAGGTAATCGTCGCATCCTGAGGCCTCAATATCGTCAAAATCGGAACCAATGACGCAAGCCGTTTGAATAATGATAGGGATGTGGGGATGGGATTCTTTGAGGATTTTTGTGGCCCTAATTCCATCCATAATGGGCATTCGAACATCCATTAGAATTAAGTCAGGATTGTTATTTTGATTTATAAAATCGACAATTTGCTGGCCATTTTGCAACCAATGGGTTTGAGCTTGAGTTTTCTTCAATATTCGATTGATAAGGTAATAATTGATTTTATCGTCCTCAACAATGGCAATATTTATTTTTCCCCAGTTCAAATTCATTTCTATTCTTGTATTTGGTTTTTTTCATCATCAAACTCAACGGTTAATTTAAACGAAAATTCAGATCCCTTTCCAAGTTGACTCTTCACTTTGATGTCGCCACCCATCATTTTGAGGTAAGTTTTAGAAATGGCCAACCCCAATCCTGTGCTTTCTCGTTTAGGAATATTATCAAGCGTCACTTGCATAAATCGCTCAAATACATGTTCTTGCTGCTTTTCATCGATACCTATTCCAGTATCACGTACGAAAAAGTGTAAGGTATTATTGATAAATGTATATCCGAAATGGATGCTTCCTTCGTCGGTATATTTGCAAGCATTGCCCACTAAATTAATTACAATTTGTTTGATTCGGGTGCGATCAGTGATGATGTGGCATTGCTCATTTGACAGTCCGTTTTCGTAGGTTAATGCAATTCCAGCCTCAACCATATGTTGGTCGTAAACAAAAAGATCATAAACTTCCTTGGTAAGTTGATTTAGATTAAACGACTGATTATGAATCTTTAATATTCCGCTTTCGATTTTTGATAAGTCGATAATATCATTAATAAGGTTGAGAAGGTGTTCGCCATTTTTCTTAATAATTTCAATGAACTCGTTCAACTCATTTTCATCTTCAGCCTCATTTAAAAGGTCGGCAAAGCCAATGATTCCGTTCATAGGAGTACGAATTTCGTGACTCATATTGGCCAGAAAAGCCGATTTTAACTTTTCAGATTGAATGGCATCCTCTTTGGCTTTAATAAGCTCCTCCTCAACTTGAATTCGCCTTTCCACTTCAGCATACAATTCTTGGTTTTGCGAATCCAACAGTATTGTTCGTTGTTCAACTTTCTTTTCAAGGTTGGCATTGGCACTTTCGATCTCTTGTTGTTTTTTGGCAATCTGGAGGTAAAGGTCAAAATTCTGACGATTGAAAATCTCATTGTAATAAGAGGCAAACATTCCGATCAGTAATGCTCCAACAAAAAAGAAGTTATTGGTCATCATAACCGCAAGACTCATTTCGGGCATATTTAAGGAAATGAGGTTATAGAGTATCAATGTAATGAAACCCGCCACACTCGCTAGCGCAAAGCGTAAACCTATAAAAACTGATCCTGCTAAAAAGACAAGCATCATTCCGTTGGAGTAAAAACTACTCTGAGGGAGCAAGACCACCATAATTATAATACCAATTGCAGCAACTAAATAATTAATAAACAGTAAAGTTTGCCAGTATTTTCTAAAGGATTTTGTAAATGATAAACCAATAACCATTACAAAAAGAGGCAAAACGATGGCAAGACGTATAATTAAAAATTGCACCAAATAGTCTCCAGCCCAATAGGTATCTAGATATCCGAAAACACCATATAAAAGGGTAAGTAAGAGGAAGGCCACCCGAGTGGTTAGGCGTGTTTTTTCAAAATAATACGACCGAAACTTCATCTCTCTCTGATCGGAGAAATGAAGGGTAAAACGGTTTAAGCCGCTCGCTGAATCAGTCCTATTTTTCATTTTGAAAATACTGAATTATAGTAATGCCATTTATATAAAAACTTCCCTTGTATTTGTTGCAAAAATAACAATAAATAATAACATTGACTGATAAAAATTGTAATAAATTTCACCGCAGAGAACGCAGAGGTTTTTTTTTACCGCAGAGCGATTTATTGCGATGTGCTGAGACTTCGGCGTGAGCATCGTCGAAGGGAAGTGAGCCTGTCGAAATGACGCATGGGACGCAGAGGATTATTATAAAAGAATTAGCCAATAATGGATTGAGACCGTTGCAAAATTAAATGT
>DZDC01000074.1:0-1127 GCA_022736595.1 Draconibacterium orientale
ATTTCGTTTACGCCAAATTTATTCGACAATTAGCTTACTCACAAAGCTTTGCATATTTACACTTGACTCAACTATGTATACACCTGGATTTAAATTGACTTGAAATGCAATTTCTCTATTTTCTGGAGTTTTAGATATTGAAATCATTTTTTTGCCATAAATATTAAAAATAGATATTGTAGCATTGGAATCGAATGGGTATTCGAAATAAAGCAATTCGTTATTTTTTACTGGGTTGGGATACATCGATAGCCGTATGTCCGACTGCGAGAAAAATTCAACAGTTCGTACTTTACTAAAATCAAACCCTCCATTATAATCGACTTGCATTAACCGATAATAGTTAACCCCTTGCAAAGGATCGTTATCTTCGAATTCGTAAGAATTTTGGTAATTGGCATTTCCTTTACCTTCCATCAATCCAATGGATTTAAATTGCAAATCTGTACCAGCACGTTGAATTTCGAAATGGGAATTGTTGGTTTCTGATGCCGTTTCCCAAATGAGTTGCACCGAAGTATTCTTTTTATACGCCTCAAAACCAAGCCATTCGACAGGCAACGGAACCAAACAGGCCCCAATGGCAGCCGAAAAACCACTACCCGACGAGCCGCTAAAAGATTCTGTACCGCAATACGACACGGCATTCCATGCCGTTTGGGAATTGCCACCTCCGAAACCGGATAAATCGCAATATACGACCGACTCGGAATCAAAACCGGATCCGCTGCCCGAACCGGTATATCGGGCTTGGTTGGCACAATAATTAACCACAGAACTAGCACCACCCGAGCCAGTGCCTCCAAACGTTTGAGCCCATGTCGGTGTGCTTAAAACTAAAAATAGCAATATAGAGTACAAGCGTTTCATTATCGTATACCTCTGCCACCTCTATGGTAATATCTTGTATCAATAGTGGACACATCGGTCTGTGCTCTATCAGATACACGTAAATATGTAGAACTCAGCGACGAATCGCCACCTCGAACGGCAATACCGTCGTTTAAACTTGCTGGAGAAGGCCATCCCGATGTGTTTGCATTACCTGCAGAGGGCGTATTACTCAAAACACCATCGCCGTTCAATCCGGTAAAAGTTAATCCTTCGTATAGATTTACAGCAAATTC
>DZDC01000074.1:1227-11995 GCA_022736595.1 Draconibacterium orientale
CCTCGACATATTTTTTCGAATTCCGTTTCTGTCATCGGACGTAAAGCCGACCAATCGAGAAATGCCGCCAAATCTTGCCAACTGAGGTAACCCATGGCTCGATGCGGATACAGGGTGGTATAATTTGGCCACGAACCGCCTATGTTGGTTCGATTCGAATATCCCGATGAATTGTACCTTGCAGTAGCTTGATCGCTCGATAAGGTATTTAGAAACGCAGCATACTGAGCTTGCGATACTTCGTACTTCATTACATAAATACTGTCGTAACCAATAGGGAAAGCTGCAGGAATATTTCCACTGATGCTTGAAGGCGTAAGTGCGTTGATATTTCCTACTGCAGTTCCTTTTGTCAAAGCGGCATCGCTAGTAGCTAATAACGGCGTGCTCGATGTGCTGCCATCTTTTAAGTAGTTACTTGATACCCCATCGCCTAGATAAAATGAGCCTGTTGGTACGTAAACCATCTCTATACCAAATACTTGAAAATCGTAACTTGAGCCGACAGCAGGGTTTGTAATTTTAAGCTTTACCGTATCGCCTGCTATACTTCCGCTACCCGCAGAGCTCCGACGTATTATCACTCCTTTACCATCGGATAATTTGTAGGTATCAATTAGTAGTGGTGCTTGTACAGTATGGTCGCTTGCCGATGTACTGAGTTGAACATGACTCCACATGTTGGAACTGGCACAGTCTCTGTATTTGATAAACAAATACACGGCATCCCAATTGTTTGGAGCCGATGTGGTATGCCAGGAATTATCCCAACTGATGGTAAACACAAGTTCGTTATTCAAACTGAGGATAGGTGTGCCAATTTGCAAATTATTTGCAAATACGCCATTGAGCGAAAGCCATAAAAGTGCTAAAAATCCGAAATGTTTCATAGTATGTAAATCGAAAAAAGATAATTTTTTTAATATGACAGAATACTGGCAAAAATACGGCACACTGTAATTCATAGCAATTTTAGTAGTATGACAAATTTCCACAAAATCACGAGTGCATGTATGACATCAATATGACCAAACAAAAAAGGGACAGCCAATTGGCTGCCCACACACTATGAGAAAACTGAATTATTATTTCTTTTATTAATAACGAGTATATGCCCTGTACTTTCGGGTATAGGGTGTTGTGTAGGTCAAACTGAACTCCAGACCTCCTGCACCTTTAGTTGCCAGCGATAATTTACTGGTATTAAGATCATAACTCACACGAGCATTGAAGTTTTTGAACGAATAAGCCATCGATAAAATAAACGCATCGCCAAAACGATAATGCCCTCCAAATTCTACATACATATCTTGGATAGTTCCTGTATATCGAGAACTCTCGTCCATAGCATAACGAATTTGCAAACCCAACACAGTTTGTCGAACCGCACCTTGATTCATAAATAACACATTGGGCATTAGAGTGACATTTGAGCCTTTCATCCTTTTATACAAGGTTAAATGAGCATTCCATCTTCGATCTAAAACTTCGTTACTTTCGGTGTAATATTGCAAATCGACTGGTGATATATGGTAGATAGAAAATCCTGATTTTATTTTAAAATCGCGAAAGTTCTGATACACCCACAACAAGCCCATGTTTAAATCAAGAAAAGAAAAACTATTCCCATAGTAACGCTCTCTTGAATCAAAATTGGGATTATAAGCATCTGGCTGCGATGGGTCGTATTGATTATCCCATCGCGCAGCTGTTTGATCGATGCTTCTCGATGCCCATCCCATTTGTATGGCTGCACTTAAGGTATTGGCTTTTCCCAAAGTTTTGATATATCCAAAACCCCAATTAAGTTGCTTAGATTTAATAGAAACCGCTCCAGCTTCGTCCGAAAAGAACGACAAGCCGAAAGAAATGGCATCATCTCTCCATTGCCGTCCAGAGTAACGGCCATCGTATTGTGCCGAAAGCGTTTTGTAAGCACTCATAACTGACGACCATTGTGTTCTATAAGTCAAAATTCCACGATGCGTGCCTTCGAAAGAGCCCATTAAAGCTGGGTTAATATATTGAACCGCTTGTTCTGCTTGGCTGAAATGGATATCTTGCGACATGGCCTTAAAACCCGTTAAAGCAACGAAAATCCATAGAATAATTCTTTTCATACTCTTCTTCTTTAGGGTTATTTAACTAAGGTTACACTGCCATTTTCCGAATGTTCGGTACCATCCCAAAAAACTGCTTTTACAAAATAGGCAAACACTGCTGGGTCTAGAGCTTGGCCTCGGTATGTACCGTCCCAACCTTGCGAAAAGTCTTTGGTTTCGAACACTTTTTCTCCCCATCGGTCGTAAACCACAAAATACATGGTATTGAATCCTGTTCCACGAACAAACAGCTTATCATTTTCTCCATCACCATTGGGCGAAAATACATTAGGAATATAAAAATTATCGTTATGCATCACCGCCACGGTCAAGGTATCAAAAGAAATACAACCATTGATATCGGTTCCAACAACTGTGTATTTGGTGTTTTTTATGGGCTGAACCAGATTACTTTCTGCATAGGGATATTCCACACTAACAATGGGTAGCCACTGATATGATTCTGCACCAACAGCCGTCAGGACGGTAGATTCTCCACCCCATATTGGGTTTTCCGATGCCACAATTTGTACATTTGGCAATGGATGTACCACTACAATGGCCGAGTAAATTGCCGACGGACAAACCCCATTATCGACCTGAACTTGATATGTTGTGGTTTGAGTTGGTGCTAACATATGATTGGCTTGATAAGGATCGTATCCATTGGGTAAATTAAGCCATCTAAAACCTGTGTTAGCTTGAATACTGAGCAAAACGGAGTCGCCTCTGCAAATGCTATCTGGATCGACCTTAACAACGGGCGGTTTGACAACTGTAATTTCGATCGAACGTTCACCTGTGCAACCTAGACTTTCTCCAACCACATGAAATACTGTGGTTTGATTGATATTTACCACCAATGGATTCGAATTAGAATAATCTATTCCAATATTGGGTGTACTGCTCCATGTGTAATTTGTGGCTCCTGAGGCTAGCAAACTGACTTGACCAGAACTGCACAAGGTACTTGCACTGGGCGTAATTTGAATATTTAGCCCTCCATGCTGATTCACATGCACACTTTCTTGCGATTGGCATCCATTGTAAGTTACTGTAACCGAATAATTACCAGCAGCTAAGTTTTCGATTGTATCGTTGGTTTGAGCATTAGACCAATTGATTTGCCCACCAGGCGTACCGGTGATACTTACCCAGGCTGCACCATCGTTTTGACCACAAGAAGCATCCAAAGTTCCCACAGCAATTACTGGTGTTTGACCTACAGAGATTGATATTTGTGCCTGACCGGAACAAGTTCCCAACGTTCCAGTTACAATATAGTTAGTCGTCTGATTCGGACTTGCAAACACGCTTGAACCGGTTTGCGTATCGAGTGAACCATCGTTGGGTAGCCATGTATAATTGGCAGCACCAATAGCTGAAAGCTGAATTGAACCACCATTGCACACCGAAGTACCCGAAGATTGAATGCTAACCACGATTTGCGTTTGATCCGTAACCATAACAGAGCCAACAACGGAACATCCACTGCCATTTTGATCGGTAACTGTAACCGAATATGATCCTGCCGACAAATTGCTTGCCGTAGCATTGATTTGTACTGGTGTTGTGTTCCACTGGTATGTATATGTACCCCATCCACTGGAAACGATAGCTTGAGCACTTCCGTTGTCTAGCCCACATTGCTCGTTTAGGACATTCAGATTATCAATATGAAGCATATTAACCCAAACTTCTGCATGTCCCGACACAGCTCCCGAACATGTTCCATCTAATACAGAAACTAAAGAATAGTTGGTGTTTGCACTTGGGGTTACTGTAATGTAATAGGGCGAGGCATTAATGCCGGTAATGGTTTGATTCGAAGCCCCATCTGAATAAGTCAAGGAATATGGGAATGCACCTCCCGACAATTGTACCTCGATTTGTGCACTGCCTCCACTACAAATGGTGTCGTTCCCATTTAGCATTTGAGCCACAACCGGACAAGAACAATCGTGCGTGCCTGCCATTACCAAAGTATCGCATTGATGAATATCAAATACCTGATAACTATATGCTTGACCAGATGCAATCCAATCCGAAGTGTAAATATAAGGTGCAGTGCTTGCAATATTTCCTCCGACTGGCAACACACCATAACTTGTGGGATCGCCACCTGTAATTTCGAAACTGACTTGATATTGCGTATTGGTTCCATTGCACACATATTGAGGTGTATCAGTCGAAATGGCAGGATAGATATCAATTTGAATGGTTTCCACATCGGTACATCCTGAGCTTGTTCCGGATACGGTAACTTGAGTCAGTTGTGTAACTTGTTCGAGTACTATTGGATTGGTATTGGCCGAAATCGGATTAAAAACACCATTAGTCGATGACCAAGTGTAGCTATCTGCACCGGATGCGGTTAATGTAACCGATCCATCGGGACAGACTTGACTTGCACTGGACAAAACGCTCACTGTCGGTGCACCGCTTTCTCCTATGGTCGCACTTCCTATGGCAGTACATCCGCTTCCGTTATGGTCGGTTACTGTAACCTGAACCGTACCAACACCTAATCCCGTAGCTGTTATTGTGGTTTGAGCGGGTGTTGTCCCCCAAAGGTAGGTGTAGTTTGAATCGCCTCCACTTGCATTCACCGTGGCTGTGGCATTTGATGCACCACAATCTGACCATGTGGTATCGATGCTTGCAACGGCGATATTATTGATTGCAACATTTGCAAGTCCCGACACAGCTCCCGAACATGTTCCATCTAATACAGAAACTAAAGAATAGTTGGTGTTTGCACTTGGGGTTACTGTAATGTAATAGGGCGAGGCATTAATGCCGGTAATGGTTTGATTCGAAGCCCCATCTGAATAAGTCAAGGAATATGGGAATGCACCTCCCGACAATTGTACCTCGATTTGTGCACTGCCTCCACTACAAATGGTGTCGTTCCCATTTAGCATTTGAGCCACAACCGGACAAGAACAATCGTGCGTGCCTGCCATTACCAAAGTATCGCATTGATGAATATCAAATACCTGATAACTATATGCTTGACCAGATGCAATCCAATCCGAAGTGTAAATATAAGGTGCAGTGCTTGCAATATTTCCTCCGACTGGCAACACACCATAACTTGTGGGATCGCCACCTGTAATTTCGAAACTGACTTGATATTGCGTATTGGTTCCATTGCACACATATTGAGGTGTATCAGTCGAAATGGCAGGATAGATATCAATTTGAATGGTTTCCACATCGGTACATCCTGAGCTTGTTCCGGATACGGTAACTTGAGTCAGTTGTGTAACTTGTTCGAGTACTATTGGATTGGTATTGGCCGAAATCGGATTAAAAACACCATTAGTCGATGACCAAGTGTAGCTATCTGCACCGGATGCGGTTAATGTAACCGATCCATCGGGACAGACTTGACTTGCACTGGACAAAACGCTCACTGTCGGTGCACCGCTTTCTCCTATGGTCGCACTTCCTATGGCAGTACATCCGCTTCCGTTATGGTCGGTTACTGTAACCTGAACCGTACCAACACCTAATCCCGTAGCTGTTATTGTGGTTTGAGCGGGTGTTGTCCCCCAAAGGTAGGTGTAGTTTGAATCGCCTCCACTTGCATTCACCGTGGCTGTGGCATTTGATGCACCACAATCTGACCATGTGGTGTCGACACTAGCAATGGCGATATTATTGATTGACACATGCACTGTATCAGTTGAAGAACAAGTTCCGTTAGTTCCTGTTACGACATAAATTGTATTTTGAGTAGGGTTAACGGCGAAAGGGTTACCACTAAAAATTGTTGCATCGAGATTATTCGTCCAAGTGTAGCTTACAGCTCCAGAGGCCGTTAAGGTAATGCTAGCTCCATTACAAATTGTAGTATCTGGATTCGTCGACACTATAGGTAAAGTGATATCAAAAATATACGGATCTGTTGAGAAATTATTCCAATTAGCCAATTGCACCGAATTGAAAGGTGAGCCAATATTATGTACTCCCGAAGCCATATGGTTCCATTGAGCACCATTCCACTGTGATAGGCCAAGCCAAGATCCATCTGATATGGGTTCGTAAAACGCTTGCAGGAGGACAGAGGTGCTTCCTGTTAATCGTTGAATTTGATGATAGAAATCTGGCTCGAGCAAGCAAATTTCTGCATCGTGCAAATTCCGATTCAAGCCTTCTGTACCGGCCTCAACGTTAGCCATTCTTACTGCATATCTGTTGGCTAAAGTGTTTGTTGGTGTAAGTTCGACCGGACGATAACGTAACACGCCCACATTCGAGCCCACAGGGAATAAGTAAGTTGAGCTTAAAGCCGAATTTCGAATTAATTTACCACCAAGATTCGCTTGTACAAATCCATAAGTTGCACCTGCATCACGAAGTACAGAATTAGTTTGTGTATTAAAAACTTCGAAACTATACTGGTCGGCTCGTAATATCTGATTATGCAAGTTCAAACTGTTTTTTGATCCAGAATTAATCATCTGAATTTTTTCGAGCCCATTAGATAACTCAATATTCCAAAACAAACTAATTTGTGTGCCCTGAATATTTTGAGAAGCTGTCCCATTAAGCCAAACTAAAGAGCTGTTGGTCAAATCGGTAATTAAGTAGGCATTATTAATCCAATGGCCAAGTATTTCGTATGTTCCATTCCCTTGAAGGGTATCGCCATTGGTAATATTCTGGTCAATAGTAGTGTAACCATTGTTGGTATATGTTCCTGCGGCATTTTCTGCAGAACCTTTAACCATGACAATCCCACCGGTATTGACTTTTATCGTTGCTCCATTGTTGTATAATACTTGGGCATTCGATAAGTGAATGCCAAGAAAAAACAAAATGAAGAAAAGGTTTTTATGTGTAAACCAGATTTTCATTTTTTATTTCTTTAAAGGTAAAATCTTAGGTTCATCAGTATTAGAGAACAGACTAAAAGCACGAGATTTGCCATATAACTCTGGTCTAATATATTTACCTTTAGTTCTTTTCTCGACTTCTACTTCTTTTACAACAGGATATGTTTGAATATATTTATCGTTCCTTTCTGCATAAACAACCCAAGATATTTTTTGATTTGAGTTTCCACCCGAAATTTTAAAAGCATTCCCTTTGACTTCTTCAGCCACATATATATCTTTAGCCGGTGCACCAATAGCCGTAAGTTGGTAAGAAAAGTTAATATTAATAGATTCGAAATATTCTGGAAGTATAACTGTTGCATTACCATTTGCATCGAGTAGTACATTTCCTCTATAAATATTGAGTACTTCGGGAGATTCTGCGCTAAAATGTTTAAGAATTTTATTTTCTGGATCCAATGGATGGTCGATAACAAATGATTTAGTGCCACTAGCTCCAAAATTGCCATCAGAATACACGCCAAAACCCGTTGCGTCTTGGGGCAAACCATATACCCCAACCCAACCATACCCACCAACTCCAATGTTATTATCGGAGCTGCTATTGCTAATATTCTTTCCGTAAACCCCATAACCCGCACCATTTGATGTTTCACCTTGCACACCTGTTGATCCATTTCCCATTACGCCTATACCAACATCTAAGCCCCCTGATGCACCAAAATTATATCCTACCACACCAAATGCAGTGTTATTGTTTGTTCTACCATACACGCCATTTACTCCAGCACCCTCGACACCCCAACCGCCAGTTACGCGTTGGTTAAATCCAAATATGGCTTGACTTCCGGCTGTCGCACTCGTGTTGGTACCATATACGCCATAACCAGCAGCAGCTCCATCGAACACACCAGAAATACCTGAAGTATTTGTTTGGTTCGAACTTGAAACACCTTGTATGGCACTGTATAAGTTTGCCGCATTGGTTATTTCCCCAAAAATGGCCACACCTTGCTGTCCACTGTGCTCTACATAAACACCAGATGATGGATTAGCCGAAGTGCCGACGTTTACTGTGGTATAAAGGCCATGATTATTAGTAGCCGAATTGGCATTCTTATTAATTGTTACAGGTCCACTATCGGCAGTAATTAGCTTACCGACTCCTGGTCCGCCACAATCGTATGCCTGATCGAGGGTTGTGCATGATGGTGTAGCAGCACCACCCACTGTCACCCACATGGTACCGTTCCAATAATAGAACCCAGGCACCACATCGTTAACTGTTGCTGAATTATATACCAGCAAACTCGTTGCAGGAGCAGTAACTGGAGATGGATTGGTTGTTTGTATCAACGCTAATCTTGGAATAAGCAATCCTTTGTTGGTTGATGTTACATCTAATACCGAGCTGGCATTAGGCGTATTGGTTCCGATTCCAACATTATTTTGAGTATAGACATTGTTAACTCCTAGAGCAAACAACAAAGCAAAAAGCGGTTTTGAAATTTTCATGGTGATTTTTGTTTCAGTTATCATTTTCAAAAATAATACACCTCGCCAGAAAACACAGCATAAATCGATATGACAAGGGTATGACATAAAAATATTGTAGTATCTGATTTTTAGATATATTTACACCTTAAATAAGAGGAAAATACAGTTATAACAAGAAAAACAACATCAATTTTTCGAGTATAAAATTCATAATAGAACTTAATGTTACCAAGAAGTTAATAAACTTTTTGTTAACTTTGTTACATCTTGAAAAGATAAGTGTCTTATTATACGAACACAAATTTAACATTAGGTATTGACATAACTTTCTTAAATAGAATAATCTAAATTAGACAGTGAAAAGCATATTCATTGACAACAACAAAAAAGTCATATGATACACCAATTGAAAAATTTAAAAAAATAAAAAAACACACCATGAAAAAGTTAATTCTGTTTCTTCTAATTTGCATGAGTGTTTTCGAATTACATGCTCAAGATCCAATTAATAGAAAAATTGATAGCTTACAAACCGCCCTACAAAGTGCTTCTGAACAAAATAAACCCGAGTTACTCAATAGGCTTGCCGATGTGTATTTAGACATCTCGTCGGCAGATTCACGTAAATTTGCACTTGAGGCATTAGAAATCAGTCAAAACATTGGTAATTATAAAGAAGAAGCCAATGCCTATATTAATTTAGGAACCGCAAAGTTTAATAATGGATTACTTGATTCGGTGATGTATTATTATAAGCTATCGTTAAAAGTATATCAAACTAATAAGGATAATAATGGAATAGCCGAATCGTATAATCGAATTGCTCTGGTATATGAACGTTTAGAAGAATACGATTTGGCAGTATCACAAATGATAGAGGCCCTAAAAATACACGAGAAATCAAAAAACTTGAGAGGACAAGCTCAAGTATTAAACAATATTGGCATTATATATAATACATTGGGAGAGACTGAAAAATCGCTTCAATATTATTGGCAAGCCCTAGAATTATTTAGAAAAACAAAAAACAATCAAGAAGCAGCCAATGTCCTTAACAATATCGGAACCTCTTACTTCGATATACTCAAATTCGATAGTGCCATTGTTATGATTAAGCAAGCCTTAGGCATTCATCAACAAATCGGCGATTTAAAAGCTGTTGCGAATGAGCAAAGCAATCTGGGAATTCTGTGCATGGAAAAGAAAAACTATATCGAAGCAGAGAACTACTTCAAATTGGCTCTCGAAACCAATAACAAGACTGAAGACATGTACGGAAAAGCCAGTATTTTTGAAGAATACGGCAAAATGAGATATCAACTCAATCAATTGGATTCTGCAATGACATTATTGCAAAAAGCACTTGAACTTAGAAAACAATTGGGCAATAAAAAAGGGCAACTCAATCCACTTCGATACATTGCAATGGTATACGAAGGCAAAGGGAAATACTACGAGGCACTTGAATATCATAAACTTTTTCAGAATTTAAGAGAAGAGGTATACTCGATTGAAAAAGAAGAGTTTTTAGCAGAAATAACAGCTAAGTACGAAAACGAAAAAAACGTACAAAAACTTATCATGTTAACTAAAGAAATCGAAGTACAAGAAATAACCCAATGGTTTTTGATTTTATTGGCCATAGTGCTATTAACCATATCATTATTTACCTACTTTGCGCTCAGACTTAAATCAAAACTATATCAAACTAGCCAAAAAAACCTAGAGCAAGTTGAACGACTCAATCAATTAGAAATCAAAACTAAAGAGCACGAAAACGAAAGATTATTGGCCGAAAATAAACAAAAAGAAATTGAAGCCATGATGCTGGAAGAAGATTTTAAAAACCAACAAAAAGTCAATCAACTTCAAAAAGAAAAATTCGACCAGGAAATAGAATACAAAAACAAAGTATTGCTTACAACCACAATGCATGTGGTTAATAAAAATAAAGTACTGTCCGATATTAAAAGAATGTTAGCAAGCGAAATTGAAAATAGTCATTCAAAAAATCATCAACTCCAAAAAATTCAAAACGAAATTACCAGTAATATGAATTTGGATAACGACTGGGATGATTTTAAACTCCATTTCGAAGCCGTCAATTCGAACTTTTTTGAAAAGCTTCAATCCAAATATCCAGAACTCACCAAGCACGACCTCAAACTGTGCGCCTATATCTATATGAACTTAAGCACCAAGGAAATAGCACAGATTCTAAATATTACTATTCCCGCAGTGAATAAAAGCCGAAACAGGCTTCGAAAAAAGCTCAATGTGGACTCGGAAACCAATCTTTCGAAATGGATGATGGAAATTTAA
>DZDC01000075.1 GCA_022736595.1 Draconibacterium orientale
ACAATACAACCTCAACCTTAGACGGTCTAAATTGAAAATTGTCATGTACTAAATCAGAACTTTTAAAACTTGTGCCATCAAAACTCTATTTACCGATGGAAGGCGAGGGTCGAAATGCGATTTTTGCAGCCGAAAACCAATGGGAAGTGTATGCCTACGATTTTAGTAAAGTGGCTCGTGACAAAGCTTTAAAATATGCAGAAAATAAAGGAGTTCAGGTGGTTTATGAATTGCATGATAACAATGATTTAAAGGTAAAGTCTTGTTATTATGATGTTATAGCGCTGATATTTACTCATTTGCCAACTCAACAGAGACCCATTGTATTTGAAAATTGGTTAACCCAATTGAAAAAGGGAGGTAAACTACTTATGGAAGTTTACTCGAAAGATCAAATTTACTTTGGCACTGGTGGCCCAAGTCAAGAAGACCTTTTATATACCGTGGAAGAGCTCAAGGAATTACTAAAAAGTTTGAAGCAAATAGATATTTTTGCTCAACAGGTCTTCATTGACGAGGGAAGTGGACATCAAGGTAACTCTTCTGTAATAAGGGTTGTGGCAGAAAGATAGAGGAATTGTTATTGTTAATATTCCTTTGATTATTTATTGATTAACGGGTTTTTTAATTATTCGATTCTATTACTTTTGGCCTTATGGAATACATTTCACTAAATTGCCTTGTCAGTCCTATCGAACCTGGGGTTGAAATATTAATGGCTCAATTGGCAGAGCTTGGTTTTGAAAGTTTTCAGGAAACTGAAGCGGGTCTGATAGCCTATATTCAAAAACCATTATTTGATATCCAAAGTGTTGATAATTTGGATATTATTCAAAATAGAGACATTAAAATAAGCTACGCTTATGAGTCTATTGCCGATCAAAATTGGAACGCAAAATGGGAGGAAAATTACGATCCCATAGTGATTAATCAAATTGTGGCCATTCGAGCTCCCTTTCATGCGCCATACCCCTCTTTGGATTTTGACATCGTCATTGAGCCCAAAATGTCGTTTGGAACGGCTCATCATGGAACTACGGCTCAAATGATTCAATTGATTTTGACCCATGATATGAAGGGCAAAAGTGTGCTTGATATGGGTTGTGGAACTGGGGTATTGGCTATTCTTGCAGCTCAAAGTGGAGCTGTTTCAGTTGATGCCATCGATAATGACGAATGGGCTTATCGCAATTCACTCGAAAATGTGGAGATGAACCAATGCGCTTGGATCAATGTGATGCAAGGAGATGCAGCACTTTTGAAAGGGAAATCCTATGATTTAATTATCGCAAATATTAATCGCAATATTCTTTTGGCAGACTTGAAATTCTATTCTCAATGTCTTGAAAAAGATAAGTTGTTATTTATGAGCGGTTTTTATCCCGAAGATATTGAAATTATCAACGAGGAAGCGAATAAACATCATCTTTTCTATCAGTATCATACCGTCGATAGAGGCTGGGTAGCAGGAGTATGGCTTAAGAAATAATTCAAATAAAAATATAATATTGATGCGATTTCTCATTTTAATAAGCATTTTTATGTTGTCCCAATGGGTTATGGGCCAACGCAATTACGAATTCTCGCCTTATCCAGAAAAATATATATTTGAGCTTAAGGAGTTTTATGGCACTAAATCTACCACAGAAAGTGAGAAAGATATTGCTAAGAAACTTGCAAGTTTTGAGCTTTTTTGGAATAGTGATAGTTTAAGTACTGAGAATAAGTTGTTGATTATTAAGACTTCAAATTTGTTGTCGGCAAAGAACTTCAATCCCAATCCAAGCTTTAATTTGTTTATTCAAAACGTTTTGGCAATTCACCGAAATGTGGAAAATAAAGGTAATTTTGAAAAATGGATGCAATCCATTCAGTTTTATATTCAACGAAAAAGGGTAGCTTATCTGCATCAATATTTTGAATATTCCTTAGATTTTTTTGGTAGTTATCAGCTTTTCAATCGAAATAATAAAATCTGGAAAATTAGTCCCACTCAAATAACCATCCTTGAAGAAGACAATAACCCTATTTTTAAAATCAAAACGGTCAATTTAATTGGTACTTCAGGAAAAGATAGCAGCTGTGTTTGGGGAACTTCAGGCCTGTATTATCCTTTAAAACAACGTTGGGAGGGTACGGGTGGCACCATCAATTGGGCTCGATTTGGTATTGATACCCTAGCGGTATATGCACGCTTAGAAGTTTATAAAATTGATCTAACCAATAACTTATGGAGGGCCGATTCGGTCACATTTTACGATAAACGTCGATTTGACTATTCATTGCTTGGCCGCATACGCGACAATTATGGCTATACCGATGCTAAAGATTCCTATGGATATCCCGCTTTTAGTTCGTATCGAACGGATATTACCATTAAAGATGTGTACCCTAATGTGGATTATCGAGGGGGCTATGCCCTCCAGGGCCTTAAAGTTATTGGATCAGCAGAGGGTGATGCTGAAGCCTATTTCATTTTTAAACATAAAGAAAAACCTTTTGTATATACTGGTTCACAGACTTTTATCATTGAAGAAGATAAGATTATTTCTGAAAAAGTATCAGTGACCATTTATCTAGAGAGTTTAGATAGTGCCACTGGAATTTTGACGGTGGATAGTATTTTTCATCCGGGCTTAAGTCTTTATTATTCTAATGCAAAAAAACATCTCAGTATCTATCGAAAAGAGGAGGGGCTTTCAAAAACTCCATTTTTTGATAGTTATCACAACATTGATTTGTATGTTGAAGAGTTGGGTTGGAAAATGGGAGAGGATTTTATTGATATGAAATCACTGCAGCAAAAGGGAATTGAAAGCAAAGCCTATTTTGAGTCTATTAATATGTTTTCGGATGCTCGTTACGATAAACTGCAAGGTCTTGACGAGATTAATCCTGTAACTGCAGTTTATAATTATACTAAAAAGGTCGATTATAACGAGTTTCATGCCAGTGACTTCGGATATTATATGAAGTTAGACAAAGCGCAAACCATCGATTACCTTCTCGATTTGGCGTCAAAGGGCTTCTTGCTGTATGATTTGGATAATGATTATGTAATTGTAAAAGAGAATGTTAGAACCTATGAGTTGGCCCATCAAGGGAGAACTGACTACGATGTTATAGGTTTTAATTCCTATACTGATGGTAGTATTCCAAATGCAAGTTTAAACTTACGCAATAATGAAATCATTATTCAAGGTGTAAGCACGGTTCACCTTAGCGACTCACAAGATGTGCGCATTTATCCCAAACATGGAAGAGTAGTTTTAAAGAAAAATAGGGATTTTGAGTTTGATGGTAAAATTATAGCTGGTCGATTCGATCTTTATGCTCGTAAATGTTACTTTAGTTACGATAAATTTGAACTCGAACTTCCAACCATCGATTCACTGAGTTTCAAGGTTGTAGCATTTGAAGAGAATCAATATGGCGAAAAACCCTTGGTGAGAGTAAAAACTGTGATTGAACGCTTGAGTGGAAATATTCTCATTGACCATCCCAATAATAAATCCGGTCTTAAGAAGATGGGCGAATATCCTATTTTAAACAGTAAATCAAGGTCTTATGTATATTACGATAAAGCTTCCATTTTTAATAAGGTCTATGATCGCGAAAACTTCTTTTATCGACTCGAAAGTTTTACCATCGACAGCTTGGACGATTTTAAAACAGAAGGTTTGCAGTTTGAAGGATACCTCGCATCTGCAGGTATTTTTCCCGATATTGAACAACCTTTAATGGTTCAGCCCGATTATTCTCTTGGATTTGTTACGGTAACTGAAGCTTCTGGATTGCCCATGTATTCCAATAAAGGACTATTTAACGATACCATTCGATTAAGTAACAATGGTCTTCGCGGCTCCGGTGAATTGAAATATTTGACTTCGATAAGCAAGTCCAATGATTTTTTCTTCTTCCCTGATAGTACCAAAGCTTTAGCCCAATCTTTTGAAATTGTTGAACAAAAGTCGGGAACTGAGTATCCTCCAGTATTAGCTCAGATGGTGAAACAAAATTGGATGCCCAAGATGGATAAATTTTACTCCCAAACTACCAAGAAGGAATTGCCTTTCAAAATGTACACCAACGAAGCTACCATGTTGGGACAGCTTACGTTACAACCAACCATTCTCAATGGGAACGGGGTGACTGAAATAAAAAATGCTGTTATGGAATCAAAAATATTTGATTTCAAAAATCGATATTATCAAAGCGATTCCTGCTTGTTTGCATTGCGAAGTTTTGTGGATGTAATCGATAGCAGCGCAGCCAATTCCAATGCGGTTAAAGAAAATAGCTTCTCCTATAAAACTGAAGATAACTTCAAAGCACGGGTCGATTTTGATTTGAGAAAAGGCGAGTTTGAATCGACCACAGGTAGTAAACCTGTAATCTTTGACGAAAATCAGTATATGTGTTACATGGATCAATTTGTTTGGTACATGGATGAAGATAAAACAGAGTTTGGAAGTAAAGACGATCCCTTGGCTAAACTACAAGACAAGACCTTACGAGAGCAGGTGGATTTGGATCTTAGTGGTACACAGTTTATTAGCATACATCCCGCTCAAGATTCTCTTAGCTTTTTTGCAAACAGAGCAGTATTCTATCAACGCCGAAAACTAATTCATGCCACTGGTGTACCTTTTATAAGCGTGGCTGATGCATCCATTTTTCCTGGTAATCATGAGGCTGATATTAGACAAGGTGCTGATTTAAAAGAATTTACTAATTCTCAACTGCTGGTTAACCGTGAAACAAAATACCACGAAATGTATAATGGTACTTTCAAAATCCATGGTAATCATAACTATAATGGTAGAGCGCTCTATGATTATAAAGATGAAGATGGAAATATACAGAATATTTTCTTTGGAAAAATTGATGTTGATACTGCGGGTTTTACCGTGGCCATTGCTGATATCGAAGCTAGCGCTCAATTTACTTTGAGTAGATATTTTGATTTTGTGGGTTCAGTTACCTTACTCGGGGGTGAAAAATTCTTAACCTTTAATGGAGGAACGCGCATCAGTCACAATTGTGATACTTTAGCACGCAATCCCATTCAATTTACCTTTAAGCTTGATCCGTCCAATATCATGATTCCAATTGGTGAGGAGGTGAAGGATATTGATGGAGTTAGAGTGTTTACGGGCTTAAAGTCAAGAACAACCAATGGAAAAGTCTATGCGAGTTTCCTCAATAATGTGGGTAGTAGAACCGATAATGTGGTGATGCAAAGTCAAGGATTTTTGGTTTACGATAAAATATCCAATGAATATAGAATTGCATCTGCTGACAAATTATCGCAACGGAGCTTGCCTGGAAATTACCTTAGCTTAAGCAAACGTGAATGCAGTGTTTATGCCGAAGGTGAATTGAATCTTGGTTTTAACCTAGGTGCCATCGAAGGTGAGGCTTATGGTAAAGCACGGTATTTTGGTAAAGAGGATTCAACCACTTTTGACGTTAGCCTTCCATTGGATTTCTTCTTTAATGAAAAGGCATTGGAATTATTTGCCAATCAACTTAATAGCCGTAACGATTTATCAGGGGTGAATCTGGAAAACGACGTTTATAGCATCATGCTTGGCAATAAACTTGGGGCTAAACTAGCCGATGAAACCATGTCGAAGATCATTACCAACGGTGGCGAGTACAAGCGGATTCCTAAAGAGCTTACCAAAACCATTTTCATAAGTGATGTTAAAATGAAATACAATTCCAATACCCGAAGTTTGGTCTCTACCGATCATATTGGTATTGTAAGTTTGGGCAAAGATCAGGTATTGAAATATGTGGAAGGTAAGCTCGAAATTCAAAACAAGGGAGAAACTTATAAAATTACCTTGGCCATCGACCTTGGAAATAGCCAGTATTACATCTTCCAATTCAAAGGAAATGCTACTACAGGACAAGTTTTGGTTTACAGTACTAATGAAGAGTTTAATACCCTTATTAAGGAAACTAAAGCCGACGACCGCAAGCTAAAAACTCAAGGAAAAGAACCTAAATTTAACTACTATATCGGAACTCCCACCGACTTTAAGAAATTTATGCGTCAAATGGAAATTAATGAATAACAGCTATGAATAACTTACCAATGATACCATTTTCGCCACCTCGGATGGATCAAAAAATCATCGATGAAGTGGTAGATACTTTAAAATCGGGTTGGATTACCACTGGCCCCAAAACCAAACTTTTTGAAAATAAAATTTCAGAATTTACCCAAGCCTCCAAAACCTTATGTTTAAACTCAGCCTCAGCAGGGCTTGAATTGGTTTTGCGTTGGTACGGAGTAGGAGCGGGCGATGAAGTAATCGTACCAGCCTATACTTATGCTGCCACTGCCAATGTGGTAGTGCATTGCGGTGCCAAAGTGGTTTTTGTGGATGTGAATGATCAATTTTTAATGGATGCCCAGAAGGTAAATGCTGCCATCACTGAAAGAACAAAAGTGATTATGCCCGTCGATATTGGAGGTATGCCTGCTGACTACGATGCCTTAAACCAGTTGGTGAATAGCATTGAAGTGAAGTCAAAGTTCAAACCCGAAAATGAGGTTCAAAACCAGTTAGGACGCATTTTGATATTGTCGGATGCTGCTCATTCATTAGGTGCATATTATAAAGGAAAAGCAGCAGGAATTTTAACCGATGTCACCGTTTTTTCATTTCATGCAGTCAAAAACCTAACCACAGCCGAAGGAGGCGCTATTTGCTTAAACTTACCTCAAGGATTTGATGTGGAGCAAATTTATAAGGAATTGAATCTTAAATCGTTGCACGGACAAAATAAGGACGCTTTGGCAAAGACTCAAATCGGAAATTGGCGTTACGATATTGTGGAAGCAGGTTATAAATGTAATATGACCGATATTGCAGCTTCCATTGGTTTAATTGAATTGGAGCGATACCAAGAGGATATGCTCGTAAAAAGAAAGTATATTTTTGATCAATACGCTGAGGCTTTTTCACATTTTGAATGGGCAATTGTTCCTTCCTATGAAACGGAGGTGGCAACTTCCAGCTACCACGTTTTTATGCTTAGAATTAAGGGAGCTACTGAAGCCCAGCGCGACGCTATTATTCAACATATATTTGATTATAAAGTGAGTGTGAACGTGCATTTTATCCCACTTCCGAGCATGTCTTATTATCGTTCCTTGGGTTATGATATGGCCAATTATCCGCAAACTTATGCTCTTTATAGCAACGAGATTAGCTTGCCAGTGTATTATGGCCTTACCGATCAGCAGTTGCAGCGGGTAATTGATGCAGTAATTAGTGCGGTAAATAAAGTTTTATAAAATGGGAAAAAGACTCTTTGATATTGTCTTTTCAATGCTTGGAATTGTTTTCGTTTTGATTCCATCTCTAATAATTTCATTTCTTATTGTGGTAAATAGCAGGGGTGGAGTATTTTACCGTCAGGTACGAATTGGGAAAAATGAGCTTCCATTTAAAATTTTTAAATTTCGCACCATGCGTACCGAATCTGACAAGGCGGGTTTACTTACCGTAGGAGCAAAGGATCACAGAGTTACTGAAGTGGGTTATTATTTGCGTAAATATAAAATCGATGAGTTACCTCAATTATTGAATATCTTACTAGGTCAAATGAGTTTTGTGGGGCCACGTCCCGAAGTCGCTAAATACGTTGATTTATATACTGTTGAGCAACGAAAAGTGCTTCAGGTTAGGCCTGGTCTTACCGATTTTGCATCCATTAACTTTATCGATGAAAACGAGTTGCTTTCAAAATCAAGCGACCCTGAACGTACCTATATTGAGCAAATAATGCCACAAAAAATTGAAATGGGCTTGGCTTATGTCGATAAAATGTCGCTGAAAGTGGATTTATGGATTTTAATGCAAACTTTTTATAAAATTATAAAGCGTTGATTTATAAGATTATTATTGTTGTATTTCTGTTTTTAAATTCCTGTGTTGTTTACGAATTTCGTTCAAAACAAGTTTATCAACGTTATGCAGTTGACCAACCTTTTGATGCCATCATAGTTCCTGGTATTCCATTTGATGGTAAAGAATGGGATAAAATTATGCAGGTGAGGGTTTTATGGGCAGTACACCTATACAAACAAGGCATTGCTAAAAATATTATTTTCAGTGGATCATCGGTTTATACTCATTTTTATGAGAGTAAAATTATGCGTCAATACGCCATGGCTTTGGGAGTGGATTCAAACCATATTCTTACTGAAAGTCGGGCCGAACATAGTACAGAGAATGTTTACTATTCCTTTGTCTTAGCTCGTGAACACGGCTTAACCAAAGTAGCTTTGGCCACCGATCTTTCTCAATCGAATATGGTAAAACGCTTTATTTTTAAGAATGAACTTCCAATATGGTTTTTGCCGGCCAGTATCAAAACCATTGAAAAATATCCACTTCCAACCGATATAACGATCGATACCTTAGCTGCATATAATCCAGATTTTGTGAGTATTGTGCAGACTCAATCGACCTCATACCGATTCAGAGGGACTTTAGGAAAGAATATTAAGATGGTAAAATACCGAAAACTTTAGGGTTATTTTTTCAGCTCGAAGATTTCAAGATTTTCGATTCTATTTCCATTGATTACAAACCGCATGGCCGTACTGAGGGTATGAAAGCCATACTTTCCAGCGGCTCCCGGGTTGAGGTGCAAATGTTGATAGTGAGAGTCGTACATGGCTTTTAAAATATGCGAATGGCCGGTGACAAAGAGCTGGGGTTTGTATTTTTTTATTAGGGTTCGGGCTTCAGAGGTATATTTATCGGGATAACCGCCAATATGCATCATCAAAACATTCACCTCTTCGACAGTAAAATTTTGGTACAATTTCAAATGCGGATGAGCGTGTGGATTATCGATATTGCCATACACCCCAACCACTTTAGGACTCATTTGTGCGAGGATTTCAAATAGATTTACATCGCCCCAATCTCCCGCATGCCATATTTGGTCGGAGCCTTGTAAAAAATGGCGAATGGGTTCAGGAATAAGGCCATGGGTATCGGATAATAAACCAATCTTAGTCATTTTTTTGCACTGTTAAACCGAGCCTTAAACCTTCATTCAACATAAGCTGATAGGCCTCCTCATGAGAATTGGGGATTAGACCTTCTAAAATAGCTTCACGAATGGCCTTTTTAATTATTCCAACTTCACGGCCTGCTTCAATATTAAAGGTTTTCATTATTTCAATGCCATCAATGGGAGGTTGCCAGTTGCGGACACGGTCTTTTTCTTCAATTTCGCGCAGCTTTATTTTAACGTATTCAAAATTTCGATGAAAACGAACGACTTTCATCTCGTTTTTGCTCGTAATATCGGCATGGCATAAAGTCATTAGATCATCCACATCATTGCCAGCATCAAAAAGGAGTCGTCTGACTGCTGAATCAGTAACAATATCTTCCACCAAAGCAATGGGGCGAAGATGCAATTCCACCAGTTTTTGTACGTAACGCATATTCTCATTCATGGGCAATTTGAAACGCGAAAATATACGTGGAACCATTCGAGCTCCAAGCGCTTCGTGACCGTGGAAAGTCCATCCAAGGCCTTCAACATACCTTTTGGTGGGTGCTTTTGCAATGTCATGAAGCAAGGCAGCCCATCTTAAATAGAGTTGATCTGAATGCTGACTCAAATTATCTAAAACCTCCAGTGTATGGTAAAAGTTGTCTTTATGAGAACGGTTATCACGGGTTTCTTTGCCCTTTAATGCTTGAAGTTCTGGAAAAATAATTTTTAATAACCCAGTGGTTTCAAGTAATTTAAAGCCAATGGAGGGACGTGGTGACAGAATTATTTTATTAAGTTCTGTGGCAATACGCTCAGCACTGATGATTCGAATACGTTCTTTATTGGCTTCGATGGATCGAAAGGTTTTGCTTTCAATTTTGAAGTTAAGTTGCGTGGCAAATCGAATGGCACGCAACATTCTTAAGGGATCATCGGAAAAGGTGATATCGGGACTCAAAGGTGTTCTAATAATTCCGGCATCAAGGTCAGAAAGACCGTTGAAAGGATCTATAATTTGTGCTCCTTGCGGTTCAGTAATAGCAACAGCCATTGCATTTATTGTAAAATCGCGACGGTTTTGATCGTCCTCCAAACTTCCGTCTTCAACAATGGGTTTTCGGCTATCGCTGCGATACGATTCGCGGCGTGCACCCACAAATTCAAATTCTTGAATTCCCATTCCTTCAGGTAGTTTTACCATGGCTGTACCGAAGTTTTTAAAAACAGATACTTTAGCATTGAGCAACCGCCCAACCTGCTCAGCAACTTCAATTCCAGACCCTTCCACCACAAAATCAATATCTTTGCTTTCTCTGCCCAAAAGCATATCGCGCACCCAGCCTCCAATTACAAATACACGCATTTGAGTTAATATAGAAGTCTTTGCCACACTTCTAATGGCGGGTTGGTTAAGTTCTGAAATTATTTTATCCGTTGAATTCATGGTTTGCAAAAATAGGCTTTTTACATGTTTTCAATTCAATTTTTCAATTCAAACTTGCTTTTTTTTATTTCAATTTGAATGTCCGTGGTCATTCTAAAATAATCAATCATGAAATATTAGTTACTGTTCGGGTAGTCTTCTATGCCAAAACGATAGGTTTTCGTAATAATGCTTGTTCGATAGCATAAAGCACAGCATATTTTTGTTTGCGACTTCCTTCAGTGCTTGCTTCGCAGCAAACCACACTTCGACTTAGCTCAGTGCAACGCCTTGCGACTTACTAATGCTTAGGGCACTAATCCCACGCATAAGGGACTTTCACCCTCTGGAAAAAATACACCCAACTCCGTTGCTAAAGAAAAATTTGTATTTTTGACTTTTTTCTAAAGCTTAGGAGTGGGTGTGCGCTGCTCATGCAGGGCACACACAGCACATTGGCAATAGGCGGGGTTTCGTCTCCGCAGACAGTTTAGTGGTAGCCGAAAGTTCAGTTCTCCGAACAAACTTCTATGCTGAAAAGCTCGCCCATCGCCAATCTGCAAACCGTTGTGCTTCATGCTCGAAAACTGAACTGCCATAATGATTTGACGATAGAAATGAGTATATTTGTGTTTTAATAATTTGCTTAAATGAGAATAACTGAAAGAAAATATCTAGATACTTATATTCAGACAATTGGACATGAAATTCCAAGATTAATTCAGAATTTTGATTTTTCTGAAAACATAAGAAATTTTAACTATTTGACAAAATCATCTGCTGTTTATTCTTCTAATATTGAAGGAAATAGTATTGATCTAAACTCTTATATGAACTATGAATTGAACAAAGATAAATTCAAGGTTGGAAAAGAGATAGAGGAAATTGAGGATTTAATTGAAGCATACGAATTTGCCCAAAAAAACAATTTGAATGAGGCTAATTTATTGACTTGTCATAAAATTTTCTCAGAGACTTTACTGATTAAAAGCAAAAGAGGAAAATATAGGATTGAGCAAGTTGGAGTTTTTGGCAAATCAGGATTAGCTTACATGGCAATTGAACCTGAATTTGTTGAGCAAGAAATGAAAACATACTTCAAGGATATTGAAGAATTAATCTCTTCAAACCTAAACGATAAAGAAGTTTTTTATTTTGCTTCGTTGATTCATTTAAGATTTGCACATATCCATCCATTTCGAGATGGAAACGGAAGAGCTGCAAGATTAATCGAAAAGTGGTTTATCACGGAGAAACTGGGACATGATTTTTGGAAAATATCATCAGAGGAATATTATAAGGTAAACCAAGCCAGATACTATGAGACAATAAATTTAGGAGTAAATTATTACGAATTGTATTATGACAACTGTTTAGGATTTTTAGAAATGCTTCCAAATTGTTTAAAATAAAGCACGAAAGCAAATAAATAGGACTCTGAGCGGCGCGCA
>DZDC01000201.1 GCA_022736595.1 Draconibacterium orientale
TGACAACCTCCTGCTGCCCAAGAATTTGGAGATGTAGATTACCTGAAGGGATACGTTTTTAGGATTTCAGGTAACTTAAAGCTAAGGCTGATTATACGAATTTTTATCCAGCTCCAGCACTCTGCAAATTTCGCTTTCACTCAGCTTAATGGCATTGGGGGCACTCATTAAATGATTGAGAGGAACCAGCGCATATTTTCCAAAAACACTGTTTCCTGAATGGTCGAGGCGAGGACCAAAGGTACAGAATGCCCCACGAGTTGGGTCAATGTTGAGGATGAGTCCTCCCACACCGCTTTTGCAAGAGAGGGCGCGAGCGCCTGCGGCAAGGAGCGAAATTTCTCCTGTATGTTCGTATAAGCCAAAGGTGTTCATGGCATTAATCACCCTTACCACATGGTCGCTTTTGAGCATTTGTTTTCCATCCCATTTTCCGCCACTGGCCAAAGCCAAACCAGCAATGGTAGCTTCTTTTACAGTAATTCCAATGGCACAAGCCTTGGTATAATTGTCAAGAGCACGTACGGCTTGATCTTCATTTTTAAACCTTCCTGTGGCGGCTAATCGATAGGCAATGGCTCTATTATTGAAGTTGGTTTGCATTTCGGACTGGTAAATGTCATCGAGGATTCCAAGGTTTGGATTTTGGGTCAACCGTTGCATAAAAGCCAGAAAATCGTCAAAATGATCAATAGCTCCAGCACTTGAAATGGCACCAGCATTATTGAGCGGATGCCCAGGACGGGTATTATACGAATTGGGAAGCAGCACATGATCCACGTTAAAGTGCATGGCCGTTGCTTCAATGTCGGAAATGGTGCCAGCGTCAGTACCCGTTTCTAAGGCAAAAATATATAGAAAAGGTTTTATTACCGATTGAATGCTGAAACGGAGCGAGCTGCAATTTCCTACTTCCAGTAGATTCCCCTGAAGGTCGCCAATGGCTATGGAGCTATGCTCTGGATTGGCCTTTTTCAACTCAGGAATATAGGATGCTACTTCTCCGTAGGTGGTCATGGAATTGGCCCATTGGTACACCTCTTCCAAAATCGAAATACTGATTCCCATATCTCCGAGGCTTGGAGCGTGATATTCTTGAGTCGATTGACCCAAAATTTGCTTTAACGATACTTTACTCATTGGTTATTTTGAAAATAGGAATTTCTATTAAGAATGTTTTTTGTTTTAACTCATTTCAGATAAAGGTTCAATTCCAATAATGAAAGGTTGAGGACAAGAGTAGCTATACCATTTTTAAGGTTGCTAATATTTTTATGGAAGTGGTCATGTGTTTTTCAACGGTTTTTATCGACATTCCAAGCAAATCAGCAATTTCTTTGTATTTTAGATTATTCAAGCGATGCATCATAAAAACGGTTCTACTTTTTTTAGGAATTTTAAGTAGGATGTTGTTGACGCTACTTTCTGCATCTGCTTCCAGCAATTCGTAGTCGGGAGCACTGGTAAATTCAGCTAAAAAAAGTTCATCACTTTCCAGTCCCACGTGATTGTTCTTTTGCTTACGCAAATAGGAAATAGTTTGATTGCGAGTGCTTTGGTACAAATAAGATTTAAGATTGCTGTAGATTTCAGTCTTTTCCCTATTGATCCAAAGTTTTACAAAAACATCAGAAACCACTTCTTCCGACAAACTTCCATCGCCTTGAATGGTGGTGGAAAAATGGCAAAGAAATTCGTAATATTTATCAAATAAAGTCTTGAAGGCAATAGAATTGCCCTTCTTAATTTCTTTAAAAAGAATGATATCTTGATAATCTTTGGAACTCATTCAGCAATTTGAATGAGGCAAATTTACAAAAAAAGTTTAAAATACATAACAATCTATTCACATGCACTCCATATCCTCAATAAGGCAAAGAACAAAAGTGATTTATACTGTTATTGATAAACTATAAATCTTTGGTGCATTGAAGTGCTTCAATGCTTTTTAGAATAAGACTTTTGGTAGCGGCGTCCTGTTCGATTTTATAAGCTTCTTTTAGATCGTCCAGCGCATCGGTATATTCGTTAAGGGCAATTAATCGAGCTGCATTTTGTCGCACTTGCGGATCCGAATTTCGAATCAAACCGATGTACCAACGAACGCCTGAGCGCGATTCCATGGTTTGAAGTTGGTTCATGGCTTCAATTATTACCTTTGGATTGGAGTCGAAAAGTTTCCAGAAGAGCTCTTTCTCAGTTTTTGACCAATCGCGATCAAAGAAAACTTCATGGGTTTTAAATTGGGGGCGAACCCAGTTGCTATGATAGGAGATCAGCGGTTTATTGCAAGTCCAACGTACCATTCGAGGAACCATCCAACGGAGTCCAGGGGTAGATTCGGGATGCCCTGCCATAAGGAAAACACGACCCTTTTCTACCGATTGAGCCAAAATAAAACTTTTACCAGGAGTGATGCCTGAAGGCGCTTTATCATCGGGGTGAATATCGGAAACGTATTTCCCCATTTCAGTGTAATTGGGATGACTCAAGCTGCTATCGTACCACAATAC
>DZDC01000202.1 GCA_022736595.1 Draconibacterium orientale
GTTAGCAACCTTGAACGATATTGCAGCAATGAAGCAGTCTGCTATAACAAATCGTGGTACAAAGAAAGATTTTGTCGATCTGTATTATTTGATCAATTTGCTGGGATTTAATAAAATGACCGAACTCTACCTGAAAAAATATAGTGATGCTTCGTTATTCAATTTGTATCAAAGCATGATATATTTCGAAGATGCTGAATTGGAACCCATGCCAAAAATGGTTGCATCCTTAACTTGGAATAAGGTTAAAAACTTCATATTGCAAACAGCAAAAAAAGAATATTTATAGGTTAATTAAAATTATCGTTATGAAGATAACCCCAAAAAGCACCAAAAATGAGTTTTCTGAAAAAGTAATTGTTTCCAATAGCCGTTCTTAATTAACGCCATGCAAAATAAGATAGTCATCGTTGATTACGGAATGGGAAACTTACTCTCGGTGCGTAAAAAGCTGCTCCGGCTAAATGCCGAAGTGGTTGTTTCATCGAACCCTGCTGATATTCTAAATGCTGATAAAATTATTTTACCGGGGGTGGGACATTTTAAAAAGGCCATAGAAACCCTGAAAACCCTCCGCTTAATTGATGCGCTGAATGAGTCCGTCCTGGTTAAACAAAAACCCATCCTAGGTATTTGTTTAGGGATGCAACTTTTGGCAAATTCAAGTGAAGAGGGAAATGTTTATGGAATGGGCTGGATAGATGCCGAAGTTGTCCGTTTTAAAGTAAAAGATACCGTTAAAAGCAAAGTTCCCCACATGGGGTGGAACCAAATAATAAAATCAAAAGAAAGCTTGTTAATGAAAGGCATTCCCGACTTATCGGAATTCTATTTTGTTCATTCATACCATCTGTTGCTGAATGAACGGGAAGATTTACTGAATGAAACAGAATATGAATATCGTTTTTGTTCGGCGGTTGAAAAGAACAACATTTTTGGGGTGCAATACCATCCCGAAAAAAGCCACGATGTAGGGGAATTACTGCTGAAAAACTTTGTTGATCTTTAAGTAATTGGTAATTAGTGATTGGTATTTAGTAAAATGAAAGTGATATATACTTTATGTAAGCATTATGGTAAAAACGCATAAAGATTTGGACGTTTACAAATTAAGTATTGAATTGGTAGCTGATATATATCAAGCTACCAACAGGTTTCCTAAAGAGGAACTATTTGGTTTGACCGCTCATGTTAGTAAATCTGCTGTTTCAATACCTTCAAATATTGCCGAAGGTTCTGCTAGAAATCATAAAAAAGAATTTATTCAATTTTTATATATTTCATTGGGTTCCGCTGCTGAGTTAGATACCCAATGATTGATTTCTTTAAACCTTCGATTTATGGATCAAAAGGATTATCAGCGATTGATAGATAAACTTACTAGCATATCAAAAATGCTTATGGGGCTTATTAACCCGCTTTATTCATACCTGAGCACAGCGAAAGGTGTGAATGTGCGATGGGCATTGGGTTGCAAAGCGGGAACCGAACAAAGTGAGCTCACGCAAGTAAACCCCTCCCGATTTTACATCGGGATAGCTACACCCAAAATTGGGAGTTTTTATTTTCCCAATATTGAGGTGTAGCTTAATCGTCAGGATTATTAATGAATAATCCGGGTTAAATCCATTAATCCAACAAACACCAACAACCAATAACTATTTACTAATCACTGATAACCACTTACTGTTAAAAGATGTTCCGTCCCAGAGTTATACCGGTATTATTGCTTAAAAACCTTGCTTTGGTTAAATCCATTGGGTTTAAAAACCACCGGTACATTGGCGACCCCATAAATGCGGTGCGTATTTTCAACGATTTAAAAGCCGATGAATTGGTTTTTCTTGACATTGAAGCCACCAAAGAAAAGCGTTTGATTTCGCTCGATTTTGTTAAAAACGTGGGAGAGGAAGCCAACATGCCATTTGCCGTGGGAGGCGGAATCCGGTCGCTGGAAGATATCCGTAAAATCATTGGATCGGGTGCCGAAAAAGTCATCATTAACAGTTATGCCGCAGAGAATCCCAATTTTGTTTTACAGGCCTCCGAAACCTTTGGCTCTTCCACCATTGTAGTTTGCATCGACGTGAAAAAAAAGAGGTTTGGTAAAACGGAAACATGGATTCATGGTGGAAATAAAAACACCGGTTATACTCCCATTGATTTTGCCCAATTGATGCAGGAAAAGGGAGCAGGTGAATTAATAATTCAGGTCATTGAAAAAGACGGTACCATGCAAGGATATGATTTGGAATTGATTCACTCCATTTCCGAAAAGGTGACCATACCAGTGGTTGCTTTAGGAGGAGCTGGCAGCATAAACCATCTTAAACAAGCTTATAATGAAGGACTGGCAACGGGTTTGGCCGCAGGAAGTATGTTTGTATATCATGGCCCCAAGAAAGGGGTATTAATTAATTATCCTAGTAAAAAAGAAATGCGTTTTAATGACTGATTTTAACTATTTTTGTTTTTAATAAACACCAA
>DZDC01000203.1 GCA_022736595.1 Draconibacterium orientale
TGAAGTCGTAACAAGGTAACCGTAGGAGAACCTGCGGTTGGATTACCTCCTTTCTAGAGTAACATTTGATATGGTCTCACAACCTATCATTTAACCGAAGTTGGTATTTTGCTTAGTTTTCAGTAATTCTTTTCAGGGCTTATAGCTCAGGTGGTTAGAGCGTACCCCTGATAAGGGTAAGGTCAATGGTTCGAGTCCATTTAAGCCCACCATGTCGGGGAATTAGCTTAGTTGGGAGAGCGCCTGTTTTGCACGCAGGAGGTCAGCGGTTCGACTCCGCTATTCTCCACCACAACAAAAGTTTAAATTGAGTTTATTTTTTGAATTCAATTTAGGCTTTTGCCTAAGTTCTTTAAAATGTTTTGTAAATTAAATAGTCTGAAAAAACAAGTAAATAGATTCACCAGAGTGGTAGAAGTTTTGTGAAAGTTACTTAAGGCTAATGGTGGATGCCTTGGCTGATAGAGGCGATGAAGGACGTGCTAGACTGCGATAAGATTTGACGAGCTGTCAAGAAGCTTTGACTCAAATATTTCCGAATGGGGCAACCCTTTATACACCTTCGGGTGAGCCAACCTTGTGAAGTGAAACATCTCAGTAACAAGAGGAATAGAAATCAAATGAGATTCTCCTAGTAGTGGCGAACGAACGGGGATCAGGGCTGTATGATTTAGCATTTTGTTTAATTGAAACAGTTGGAAAGCTGTGCCAAAGAGAGTGATAGTCTCGTAGATAAAAAACAACTTGTAGAACTAAGCATACGAATGAGTAGGTCGGGACATGTGTAATCCTGATTGAATATGGGGGAACCATCCTCCAACCCTAAATACTACTACCAGACCGATAGCGAACAAGTACTGTGAAGGAAAGGTGAAAAGAACCCCTGAAGGGGAGTGAAATAGAACCTGAAACCATTAGCCAACAATCATTCGAAGCCCTTTATATGGGTGACGGACTGCCTTTTGCATAATGAACCTGCGAGTTGTGGTGTCTGGCAAGGTTAAGTAATACGTAGCCGGAGCGAAAGCGAGTTCTAATAGAGCGATTAGTCAGATGCTGCAGACCCGAAACTGAATGATCTATCCATGAGCAAGTTGAAGCATGTGTAAAAGCGTGTGGAGGACTGCACGGGTACCCATTGAAACGGGTTCCGATGACTTGTGGATAGGGGTGAAAGGTCAACCAAATTCAGTGATAGCTGGTTCTCTCCGAAATATATTTAGGTATAGCCTCGAAAATTAGCTTGAAGGGGTAGAGCACTAAATGGGCTAGGGCTGCTCGCCGCGGTACCAAACCCAATTAAACTCCGAATACTTCAAGTGCAATTTCGGGAGTCAGGCGGTGGGTGATAAAATCCGTCGTCAAAAGGGGAACATCCCAGACTACCAACTAAGGTCCCAAAGTTCTATCTCAGTGGAAAAGGATGTAATATTGCTTTGACAATTAGGAGGTTGGCTTAGAAGCAGCCATCCTTTAAAGAAAGCGTAACAGCTCACTAATTTTATAAAAGCATTATAGGGTTTTATGATATAATGGGCTAAAATTATTTACTAAAGCTATATGTAAATCGGTAGTAGAGTATCTTATAATTTGTAAGGTGAGTTCGTGAGAGTTTACTAGTATATTAAGAGAAAGTATGCCTGTATGAGTAGCAGAGAATAGTGAGAAACTATTCCACCGTATATATAAGGTTTCCTATTTATAAATTTATTTTAATAGGGTTAATCGGCCCCTAAGTTTTATAATGAAAATTATATGCGATGGGTTTTGTGTGTTAAAATTCTCAAATTTTTCAGCAAGTGACAAAGGGAGCAAGCTATCCAATTTTATTTAATTAATTGGGTGGTTAGGACCTTTCCGGAAAAAGCTCTGAAATAAAAAAACCGTACTTAAATCGGCTCCGATATTTTGATAGAGTATATTAAGGTGATAGGATAATAATATTGAAGGAACTCGGCAAAATAGCTCCGTAACTTCGGGAGAAGGAGTACCTTTCGTAAGCAATTACTTATAGGTGTAACAGAATAGAGGGTAGCGACTGTTTACTAAAAACACAGGACTCCGCTAAGTTGTAAAACGATGTATAGGGTCTGACACCTGCCCGGTGCTGAAAGACAAAAAGGATTGGTAGAAATGCCATGAATATAAATCTCAGTAAACGGCGGCTGTAACCATAACGGTTGGCTAATAATAGGGCCGTTATTAAATTTGGCTAAATGCTGGAACAACCTATATTTGTTTGGTACCGAGTAGGTGAAAATTCAAACAAATGGTCAATCAGCAGGAAAGATTGCTTTTAAAAAAATTTTATAATGTTAGGAAAATGACTTTAAACAAAAATAATAATATAGACAAACTATTTTCTTTAAAAAATAATTCAAAATTATTCTCTGTAGATTCACATAAATTCAAGTTTTTCCTAGCTGGTTTTGTAGAGGGTGAAGGTTCGTTGTGTGTTTCTATAAAAAAGCACAGCACTTCTAAAT
>DZDC01000005.1:0-3395 GCA_022736595.1 Draconibacterium orientale
CTTGCATTTAGAGAGCAGTAAACCAGCACGGTTTTCACCCTATGTTTTACGACAAGCTTTGATTGGGTCGGCTCGAAATTTCGATAATTTTTTCAAATTCTTCTGGGCTCAAGTCTTGATAGAAGTAATTGATGGGGTTGATGGGTTCGCCATTTTTGCGAACTTCGTAATGTAGATGGGGGCCGGTGCTTATTCCAGAGGTTCCAACCAAGCCTATAACGTCGCCCCGCTTAACTCTTTGGCCTGGTTTCACATTGATCTTGCTTAAATGTGCATAAAAAGTCGAATAACCATAGCCATGATTAATTACTATCAGTTTTCCATAGCCACTATAACCATCTGCATTGCCAGCCACTACGCCATCGCCTGTGGCATACACTGGGGTTCCAATGGGTGCGGTAAAATCAATACCGGTGTGCATACGCATGGTTTTATAAACCGGATGAATTCGATAACCAAAACCCGAAGCCAAGCGCGATAAATCTTTATTGCTAATAGGTTGAATGGCAGGAATGGAGGCTAACATCTGGTTCTTTCCTTTGGCAAGTTTATATACTTGGTCAAAAGATTTGGACTGAATATATAATTTCCGGCTGAGCTGATCAATTTTTTGAGTAGTGGCCATGATATTTTTTGAGTTCTCAAAGCCAGTTAACGAAGCATAGCGGTCAGCGCCTCCAATGCCTGCATCTCGTTCGCCTTTTGATATGGGCTCAGCTTCAAAAATGGTACGGTAAATGTTATCGTCGCGTTCTTCAATGTCCTTCAACACTTTAGTTAAAAAATCGACCCGCTCATTCATAAGTTCCAGTTGCAAGGCATATTGCTTATTCTCACGCCTAAGCATCAGTTCCTTGGGCGAATTGAAAAAAGTGTAAGACAGATATAAGGTGATGGTGGCAAACACAATGCCTGATAAAAGGTAATACCCTCCTCGCTTGAGGAGTTCCTTACCCTGAACTTTTACTTTTTCCAGCTCTAAGGTATGAGGATTAAAATGATACTTTCCTTTGGCCAATTTTTGAATTGCTTTTGTTAGATTTCAGGGCACAAAATTAATGAAATAAGTTAACTTTGCCGCCCGATTGATAAGGTTTAAGCTTTTTTACAATTTAAAACATAGATTAAACCCTTTGCCAAACGACCTTTTTACAAAATTATTATAAATTATTTATATGCAATCAGCCCTTATTCGTCAAGCTTTCCTCGATTTTTTTGAGCAGAAAAAACATACCATTGTTCCAAGTGCTCCCATGGTGATAAAAGATGATCCTACTTTGATGTTTACCAATGCGGGTATGAATCAATTTAAGGATATTTTCTTGGGATATAAGCCTGCTACGGCCACTCGAATTGCTGATTCTCAAAAGTGCCTGCGCGTTTCGGGTAAACACAACGACCTCGAAGAAGTGGGGCGTGATACCTACCACCATACCATGTTTGAAATGCTCGGAAATTGGAGTTTTGGCGATTATTTTAAACGCGAAGCCATTGAATGGGCCTACGAGTTTTTGGTGGAAAAATTGGGTATTAACAAAGACCAAGTCTATGTTACAGTTTTTGAAGGCGATGCTAAAGAGGGCCTCGAAAGCGATCAAGAAGCTTTGGACATTTGGTCTGAAAAATTTCCTGAAGCCCAGATTTTGTATGGCAATAAAAAAGATAACTTTTGGGAAATGGGTGACCAAGGCCCTTGTGGTCCTTGTTCCGAAATTCATGTGGATATCCGTAACCCCGAAGAACGCTTGAAAACCAAAGGCTCGGATTGGGTAAATAAAGATCATCCTCAAGTGATCGAAATATGGAATCTGGTATTTATCCAATACAATCGCAAAGCCGATGGAAGCCTAGAGCTGCTCCCTCAAAAGCATGTGGATACTGGAATGGGTTTTGAACGATTATGTATGGTAATGCAAGGAAAACAAAGCAATTACGATACCGATGTGTTTCAGCCAATGATTCAGCAACTGGCAGCTTTGGCTCAGAAAAAATATGGTGAAAATGAAAGAACCGATATTGCCCTTCGTGTGGTAGCGGATCATATTCGAGCTATAAGTTTCTCCATCGCCGATGGTCAACTTCCTAGCAATAACAAAGCGGGCTATGTAATTCGCCGAATTTTGCGTAGAGCCATTCGCTATGGATATACTTTCCTAGGCTTCGAAAAACCATTTATCTATTCCTTGGTGCCCGTTCTGGTGGACCAAATGGGCATGGCTTACCCTGAGTTGATACGTAATAAAGAATTGATTGTCAATGTTATAAAAAGCGAAGAGGAAAGTTTCTTGCACACCCTTTCCAATGGTCTTAGTTTGCTTTCAAAGCAGATTGACACGTTAAAGCAATCGGGGAATGCTAAATTACCCGGATCTATTGCCTTCGAACTTTACGATACTTACGGATTCCCACTCGACCTTACTCAGCTCATTTTGAGCGAAAATCTGTTAGAAGTGGATTTGCAAGCCTTTGACCATGAGATGCAAAAGCAGAAAGAACGCTCTCGCATGGATGCTGCAAAGGTTACCGGCGATTGGGTGATCATTGACGATGCTACTGAAAGTACTTTTGTGGGTTATAATGCCATTAGCTCGCAAGTGCGTATCCTAAAATATCGAAAGCAAGTGGTGAAAAATAAAGATGTATATCAAATGGTGTTTGATTTTACGCCTTTTTATGCCGAAAGTGGAGGCCAAGTTGGAGATAGTGGCTTCATTAAAAATGACCATGAAACCGTCGAAATATTCGATACTCAAAAGGAAAATAACCTATGGGTGCATTTCTCAAATCAACTTCCAACCAACTTAGAAGGGGTTTTTGAAGCGCAAGTTAATGCAGGTCGTAGAACACAAATTGCTAATAATCACTCTGCTACGCATTTACTGCATTTGGCTTTGCGTCAAGTGATAGGTAATCATGTGGAACAAAAGGGCTCCTTGGTTAACGAGAAAGGGCTTCGCTTCGACTTTTCGCATTTTCAAAAACTTAGCGATGAAGAGATTTATCAAGTTGAAGCGCTGGTAAATCAGCAAATTAGAATGAACAGCTCCGCTGAGATTTTTGTAAACCTACCCATTAGCAAGGCTACAGAAATGGGAGCTATGGCACTTTTTGGTGAGAAATACGGCAATGAAGTTCGTGTGGTTAAATTTGGAAATAGCGTTGAATTATGTGGCGGAACTCATGTGGCATCCACAGGTCAAATTGGCCAATTGATAATCCGTCAAGAAACCAGCATTGCTGCGGGTATTAGACGCATTGAAGCCATAACGGCTGATGCTGCTGAAACCTTTAATATCGAACAACGCAAACTTATCGAAGGGCTAAAAGAGCGGTTTAAAAACCAAACCGATATTGTTAAATCGGTGGATGCACTTTTGGCACAAAATAAAGAGCTT
>DZDC01000005.1:3495-8337 GCA_022736595.1 Draconibacterium orientale
CTGCCCCGCAACTCGAATTGGATTTGAGCGGAACACCCATGCAGGAGGTTAAAATTCGCAGGTATGAGCAACTGATGTTTCAAATTCCTGCTGATTCTTTTTTTACTGTTTTACCCCGCTATGCTGCTGAATTTCCGCTTTTTATCGATGCTGAACAACTCGATACTCCTTCGGTGAATAATCTCATCGATTTTTTCTCTGATGGTTACATGAGGGAGCTTAATGCCATGGTACAAACTCAATACCCTGATTTAGCTTCCGTAGAAAAAGAACTTTCAAAGGGTTTACAATATTTCAAATTCTATTATCCACAAACTGGTAATTTTGTGATATACAGTTATATATCAGGATTGGATGCGGATTTTCCAGTTAAGATTTTAGATTCAAATTTGGTTATTGGTTTGGATATGTTTCTGGGAGCGGAGACTAAAGTTTACGGTATGAGTGGTTTTCCGAAGTATGTAAGTCATTGGTTTACAGCTGAGCGAATTGTGCCTGAAGTTTTTAGTGAAATGGCGGTGGCTTTAATGCCTGCTCAAGATGCGTCCCAAGATTTGTTGCATCAAATGGTTTATGAAGGGAAACGGCTGTATTTCATGAAGAGTATGATGCCCCACGTTTCAGATAGTTTGTTGCTTAAGTACACCTCAAGTCAATGGGAATGGGCCGTTAAGTACGAAGCCAAGCTATGGGCCATGATGGTTGAAAATCAATTTTTATTTAAAACTGATTTGCAAATACGCAAGAAATTTCTTGAAGATGCGCCATTTACTGCTATCCTGGACACAGATGCTCCTGCACGTCTTGGCGAATTTATTGGATACCGTTTGGTTACTCGTTACATGACCAAAACCCAATCATCATTGCCTCAACTGATGGAGTTCTCGGAGGCTCATCAAATTCTAAAGGATTCAAAATATAAACCCAGGTAGGCTATTTGTGTTTTTTAGCAGGGGCAAGGTGTTTTGCAAAAATTTCGAGTTCACTTTGTATGAGCATAAGAAGCTCATCCATGCCATTTCCTTTCTCCGCAGAAGTGAGAATCATTGGGGGTAATTCTTCCCATTCCTTAAGCAAGGTTTTCTTGTAATTATTTATATTCTGACTTAGCGTTGCTGTTCCCACTTTGTCAATCTTTGTAAAAACCAAGGTAAAAGGGAGCTGCATTTTGCCATAAAGGCTTATCATTTCCAAGTCAATTTTCTGGGGTTCGAGCCTGCTGTCGATAAGAATGAAGGTATTCATCAGATTTTCTCTTTTGAAGAGATAATTGTGAATCATTTTTTGCCACTTTTCGCGCTGAACCTTTGAGCTTTTTGCAAAACCATATCCGGGTAAATCCACCAAATACCATTGATCGTTAATGATGAAATGATTGATGAGCTGTGTTTTGCCCGGTGTTGCACTGGTCTTGGCAAGTTTACCAAAGCCAGTAAGCTTGTTGATTAAGGAAGATTTTCCCACATTGGATCGACCAATAAAGGCAAATTCGGCACGGTCAGCATCGGGGCATTGCGAAATTTCGGAGCTGCTTTTAACAAAAGCGGCGGTGTGAATTATCATAATTTAGGATTTATTCACTCGCTCGCGAATGATGTTTTGAATGTGGCGCTCTTTTTTTGCTTCATAAATATCCGCGATCGTAATTAGGATCCCTGATTCTTCAACGTTGCCAAAATCGGGGTTGAGCGAGGTACCATAGTATTTCATTGTAGCACTTAAATTCATGTATGCATTCACTAGGGGAGGAATGTTTTCGCCCAAAGAACGCACTTGTTGGTTCATGATTTTATAATCTGCTAAATAATCTTTTCCACTGAAAAGTTCTGGAATCCCTTTTAAATCAGTTTTGTAGGTTATGGGAATTCTTGGAATCACCGTATTCTCTTTCTCTCCAAAATAGAGTTGAAGAAAGTAATGAATGAAGTCACGTGCACGGGCATTAAAACTCGGGTACATGGTGATTTTACCAAAGAAATATTCCATTTCTGGATGCTTTACGATTAACTCGCCAAGTCCATCCCACAGATTATCAAGGGAGTAAAGACCTTTGCGCAGGTCGTAGTTGGGTTGGTAGTGGGGTTGCACAAAACTTCGTCCCAGCTCAAAAGTAGTGGGTAAATACTCTTTTTTAAATTGTTCGGTAAAATCGAAAAGATGCAAGGTTGGAGTGTCGATGGGATGGGTTTTCAATATTTCGTGACCTTCGAGATAGCGATAACCGCCCACAAATTCCTCTGCTTCTGGATCCCAAACCGCCAATTGCTTAAAAGGAATATCGGCGTGGTCGTAAAGGTCGGTGTCAATTTCGTTTCCCGTTCCACCTCCTGCATTTCGAAAGGTAATCTCGCGCAAGCGGCCAATCTCTCGTACGCAATTCGGAGCCGATCGGTGGTCGAAAATGTAAATTTCTTTGTTACCATTGTTGGTGCGACGCATAAACAGACCTTGTTCGAGCTCGGCTTTTATAAGTTTTCGGTCAACGGCTGCAATGATGTCCATGTTGTTGTGTTTTAGGCTTCGCAAATTTAGTACAAAAAGTTGGATGTCTTACTCGCTCCTTATTAATTATCTCAGCTTGATGCTGTGTTCTTTAGCCAATTGATAAACTTGGTTTTTTACTTCTTCGGCCCATTGTTTTTTGCTTTTACTTTTGTCAAAATGTTGGTACGGAATGCGGTCACCAATCACTAATTTTATTTTGGTATTCCGCTGTTTTAACGCTTCTGAGGGTAAAAAGAGCATCTCAAGATTAGCTTTTATTCCTAGTTTTTTTCGCCATAAGGCCAACCGGTAAAAGAAGTTTGAGTTGTAAGCCTCTATAAATACGGGAATTACATCGCGTTGGTATTCAATGGATTTGGTAATAAAAGTTTGTTTCCATTCCAAATCTCGAATACCCTCAGCTTGCTTTCGCGAAACTAAGCCTGCCGGAAAAAAGAGCAATAAGGACTCGCTTTTGAAAGCCGATTCTAACAATTCCATATTTTCATTGTTGCGTCCGTGCTTATTGATAGGCACAAATAGCTGATTTACACCTGGTAGTTTGAGTAAGATATCATTCACTGGAAACTTGACATCGCTGCGTTTGCGGCCAATTTCGGACAGTAAAGCCATTCCATCCAAACCTCCTAAAGGATGATTGGATACAACCATTTGATTGCCTGTCGGGGGTACCTTTTCGAGGCCAATCACTTCAATTTGAAGGTTAAAATCCTTTACCAACTGCCATACCCAATCGAGCCCTGCGTAAGCCCTAAGCTTATAAACCATTTGATTGATTTCATCCACCTTAACTAAAAGCTCAACCCATCGAAATAAGAATCGAGGCATTCGGCGGGCTAAAGCCGGATTTTTCTCCATAAATACGCGCTTCAAATCAATGAAACGTTTACCAATTTCTTCGCTCATTTGTATTTTCCTTGTGTGATACAAAAGTATGATTTTTTGTTTTCAATGGATTTGCGGCTGACCTATATTTATTTTGTAATTTAGCCGCCCTTTAAAATATTTATGTACGCTTACTTAGCCGCTTTCCGTCAATGGTTTTATCAGAAACGACTCTTTAAATCAGTTAGTTTCGATCTGCCTATTATTAATGTTGGTAACTTGGCAGTGGGTGGAAGCGGCAAAACGCCTCATATCGAATATTTGATTCGAGTTTTGCAACCAGGCTTTCAAGTAGCCACTTTAAGTCGTGGCTACGGGCGTAAAACGAGAGGTTTTAAAGAGGTGATGATTTCTGGGCAGCCCATAGAATTTGGTGATGAAAGTCTTCAAATTAAAAGAAAATTTCCAGAGGTGCGTGTTTTTGTGGGCGAAGATCGGGTGAAAGCTATTACAGCTTTGTTGCTCGAAGCTCCTGATACTGAGGTGATATTACTCGATGATGCCTTCCAACATCTACCTTTAAAGGCTGGATTAAATTTATTGCTTACCGATTTTGCGAAGCCTTTTACACACGACAAATCCATGCCTTGGGGACGCTTGCGCGAATTTCCAAAGGCAGCTGACAGAGCTGAGGCGGTTATTGTTACTAAATGTCCATCCTTGATTTCAGAAAATCAGAAGGACCAACTTAAATTAGAATTGACCGAATTTACTCAAGCACCCATTTATTTTAGCTTTTTAAAATACGGTTCTTTGTACACTTTTAAAGATCAATCGATTCCCCATTGGCCTTCAGAGCCTGAAATGGTTTTACTTACCGGTCTGGCTCAGCCTGGTCTTATGGCTCAATATCTTCAAGAGCAGTACAAACCTAAAGTTTTTAAACATTTTGCTTTTTCTGACCACCATTTATTTACTAAGAATGAAATTGAAAAGGTTATTGCTGCCTATCATCAATTGGATTCGTCAAAGGCTGTGATGGTGGTGAGTGAAAAAGATTTACAACGTTTGCTTTTACCGCAATTTGATACTCTAATTGCGGATATTAATATTTTTGTTTTACCCGTCGAAGTGGATTTTAAAGATCATACTTCCGACTTTAACCAATGGATTATCAATTATGTACGACAAGCTTCAACAAACTATTCAATACCTTAAAGGACTTACCTCTTTTACCCCAGAAGTGGGAATTGTGCTGGGTTCTGGACTCGGAAATTTAGGAAATCAGATTCAAAAAGAATTGGTAGTTTCCTATTCCGAAATTCCATATTTTCCTGTGAGCACTGTGAAAGGCCATCAAGGGAAACTAATCTTTGGTACCCTCGGAGGGAAAAAAGTGGTTGCCATGCAAGGTAGGTTTCACTTCTATGAAGGATATACGATGCAGGAAGTCACCTTCCCTATTCGGCTTATGATTCAGTTAGGCATTCAATCTTTGGTTTTGTCCAATGC
>DZDC01000005.1:8437-10639 GCA_022736595.1 Draconibacterium orientale
GGTGTCGCATGAAGAGGTGCTGGCTGCTGCGCAAGCCGCCGAACCCAAACTTACCCTAATCATTACCGAGCTCTTAAGCCTAATGTAATCGCTCCTTTTTGCTAGGAAGCTAAAATATAATCCTCAATTTCGTGATAGCCTTTTTCGTGAAGAAATGCTATCACTTGTTGTTTCATTGCGGGTTGAGGGACGTAAACCACCACGTAATTTTCCTTTGAACTGCCCAACTGTAGATGTGTGATCACCTTGGTCTGCAATTGGCGTTTGGTACTTATATCAATATATTGGTCGATCGTTAATCCAAAAGATTCGATCATTTGAGCTCGCTGGCGTGCAATTCTACTGGCGCCCCAAATGGCGAGCTTGCGTCCCTTTAGTTGCTTTTGAATCTCCACGGTCAGGTATTGGCTTTTAATGGCGTAGAAGGCTTCTTGCCGGTAGTGGGCATGAGTGCGTGTTAGGCGCGAAGGAGCATCGTTCCACTGGATCAATGGAGTATTTATTTTTGCCATCTTCACACCATGGCTCAACCATCGCAACCACATTTCATAGTCTTCGGGGAAATCCCCATTTCGATAGCTTCCATACCTCATTTCCGTGGATCGTAGCCACATAGCACTGGGATTCACTATCGGCGATTCTACAAATCGTTGGGTTAAAATATCATGGTAGGAGGTAATCCGGTTGACCCATTCCACATAATCTCTGAAGCCTTGGGTTTTGGAATCGGAGGATGAATGGTAGCTCACAAGCCCTGAAACCACTTCGTATTCCGGATTTTCAATTAGAAAATTGATCTGCAATTCAAGTCTTTGTGGAAAGCAAACATCGTCTGCATCCATGCGTGCAATATATTTTCCTTTGGCATTTTGGCTTCCGAGGTTAGAGGCAAAAGTTACCCCCTGTCGTTTTTGAGTAAGATATTTAAATCGAGGATCTTTAGCTGCAAATTCTTGTGCAATTAGAGCACTTTCGTCGCTGCTGTTGTTGTCGATCATAAGACACTCAAAGTATTCATAACTTTGATTTCGTATGCTTTCAAGGGCTGAGGTAATACTGTTTTGTGCATTGAAAAATGGAAAGACAACCGTTACCAAGCCATGAAAGTCCATGATTATTTTTGCTTTTTTAGTACTCTTTTAAGCCAAATTGGTAAAATAATGCTTCCAATAATGAGATAGGAATAGTAGCTTAAAAGCCTCCATGTAAATGCAACCTCATGATCGAAAGGATGCATAAATTCTCCAAGAAATTTGGGCAGAATAAATTCGGCTATTCCACTGCCACCTGGGGTAGGTGAGATGAGAAGAATCACCCACATCGCCAATTGCCGACCAAAAATTAAAAGCTGATCAGAAAAGCTGAACAAAGTAAGGATCAGTACATTGATCACTGCAAATCGAGCTGTCCACGAAACCATGGTGCTTGCCCATACTTTGAGCCAAAAGCTCATCGATCGGCCTTTCATTTCCCTTGACGTAATCACTATTTCTTCGCCCATATTTTCAGCATTTTGCTGCCACTTTCTTAAGATGGGTAAGGAAAATAGATAATGCAATATTTTCTTAAATGAGCCTGGGCTAACAAAAATAGCGAGCGTAATAATTAGAGTTAAAAGGAAAATAAAAAAGTATCCAAGAAAAAAAATATATTGGGTGGGGAATGCTCCAAAATTGAATAGATTAAAGGATTCGTCAATGAAAATTCGTTCAGTACCAATAATAAGAAATACAATGGGAACCATGATCACATAAAAGAGTTCATCAAAAAGTGCGGTAATCATTACGATGGCGGTGGCTTTGCCAAAGTTTCGAATCTCGCGTTCTACGATAAATAAAGCTACCGCAGAACCTCCTACCACTGAAGGGGTGAGTGCACTGGCAAATTCCCAGAGCATAATAGTTTGAACGCTGTGCTTCCAGCTTATTTGTTTATCGGTGAGTAATCGGATACGATACATATAGGCAAAATCGCGCAGGGCTTCTAATAATATTGCCAGTACCAGAAAAAAGGAGGCTTTGAACGACCAGTGAATCTTTGAATAAGTGCTTAATTCAAAATCGTCCAACACAAAGTAAAGACTCACCGAAAAACCAATGAGCACCGCAATCATAATGCGCCAGGTGCTAAATATTTTGAGAATGTCTTTACTTTGACTCATTATCCGAAATTTATGTAAAACTATAAAAAAAGTTGAATGCC
>DZDC01000005.1:10739-39395 GCA_022736595.1 Draconibacterium orientale
ATGGAACGCAGTTTTAGACTCGGGAAGGCGGTAAATTCTGAATCAATCACCGCCAATTATCAAAACGGAGTGTTAAGCATAATGCTGCCAAAGAAAGAAGAACTGAATCTCAAAAGATTAATTGAAGTAAAATAAGATTTGCTTCATAAATCAAAAGCCGATCCTAGGGTCGGCTTTTTCTTTTATAAATTGAGGCTCAATTGTTTTTTAAGATGAAAGGTTTTACGATGAAGAGGACATAAGCCGTATTGAGAAATGGCAGCGCGATGAACCGCTGTTGCGTAGCTCTTGTTCTGTTGCCAATGATATTGAGGATAAAGTGGTGCTTGTTCGTAAATCCACTCGTCGCGATGGGTTTTGGCTAATACCGAGGCTGCGGCAATGCTGAGAAATTCTCCATCGCCTTTAACAATGCAATGATGTTCTAAAGTGCGATATTGTTTAAAACGATTGCCATCGATGAGTAAAATTTGAGGCCTTAGTCTTAGTTTGTCGAGCGATCTGTGCATCGCCAAAATACTGGCATTAAGAATATTAATTTCATCAATTTCCTGAGCTGATACCGAGCTTACCGCCCAATCTAAAGCCTCTTTCTCAATTTCGATTCTGAGCTGATTGCGTTGTTTTTCGGATAATTTTTTGGAATCGTTTAAGAGCTTGTTTTTGTAATCCTCTGGTAAAATTACCGCTGCTGCATAAACCGGACCTGCCAAGCATCCTCTTCCGGCTTCATCGCAACCCGCTTCTATTTTCCCCGTGCCAAAGCTACTTTTAAGCATGCAACCAGTGATAGGCTTGATACAACTGAAACGCAATTGCCCAAATTATCAAAGCTTCAAAAAAGTAATTCTTTTTCTGTTCGTTAATATAGATCGACATCAAAAGCGTGATGAAACTTAAAATGAGATACGAATGCGAATAGGTATGCGTATTGGCAATGAAGAGAAGCAAGGAATTGAATAAAATCAATAGGATGATAAAACTTATAGAGATTCTAATCTTAATGAGTTTTTTACGAAGTTTTCCACCTAAAAATATCATAATCAATATAGTCGATAAAACCACCACTGCATAAAAAACCGTTTGAAACAGATTGGCCGTAAAAGGCACTGCCAGTCCAAATTTGAATTGGGTAAATTCATTCCATTGTGTTTGCAGTTGATCGGCTACAAAATATCCTGTGAAAAGATAGAAATAGGGGATGGAAAATGAAACGAGAATGATCATCCATTCACGATATTTAAAAGGACGAAACATCAACAAGGCTAAAGCTAGAAGAAGAAAGCTGCTCAACATAACCCAATAAGCCATACTGTATAACGCAAGAATAATAGCGATGGAACTGAGTTCAAATTGGGCTTTTTCGAGGTTGCCTAAGTTAAAAATCTTAAATAGACCGTAAAGTAAAAAAGGCATTGAAATAAGTGCAGGGCTGATATTCAAGCTGGAAGCATAGGAAAAAGTGAATAGAGGTAATAAATAAAAGAGATGGTAATTGCCTCTGCTAATCAGCTGGTAATGAGTGCTTATCCAATTGAGCAATAAGGTATTCCCAAAGGCAAACAGCAGGAAAACCCATCGATAAATTTGAGGAAAAGGAGCGATCCAACGATACATCAAATCATAAATAGGATTGATACCTGAAGGAGCTTCTATGCCAATATTCAGAAAAATAAGCGGAACCCAAAATAGGAGAATTACAAAAAATTGTAATAGAATATTCTTTCCATTAAAAAGGGGTACCAATAGCATTATAGGAGATCTTTACCAATATCTGTTCTAAAATAATGTCCTTCATATTTGAGTTTAGCTATGGATTTATAGCTTTTTTCTATGGCTTTTTCTAGGGAAGTATCCATGGAGGTAATCGCTAAGACGCGGCCACCGTTGGAGAATACTTGGTCGTCATCATCGCTTAAGGTTCCTGCGTGAAAAACCATGCTATTTTCGATTAATCTCAATCCACTGATAAGTTTCCCTTTTTCATATTTTTCTGGATATCCTCCAGATACCATAATCACAGTACAGGTGTAATTGGGATTGATCTCAAGTTTTAAATTGGTTAACTTTCCATTGAAAAGGGCATTGAAAACCTCCAGGAGGTCACTTTCAATTCGGGGTATCACCGATTCGGTTTCTGGGTCTCCCAATCGTACGTTGTATTCTATCACATAAGGATTTCCATTGACATTCATCAGGCCAATAAATACAAATCCCGTATATTCAAAACCTTCAGATTGAAGGCCTTTTACGGTGGGTTTAATAATTCTGTGTTCGACTTTTTCCATAAAAGCCTTATCAGCAAAAGGAACTGGCGAAATACTTCCCATTCCTCCCGTATTTAAACCGGTATCTCCCACTCCAATTCGCTTGTAATCTTTAGCTTCGGGAAGCAGGAGGTAATCTTTGCCATCGGTAAGGATAAATGCACTTAACTCGATTCCTTGGAGAAATTCTTCAATGACCACAATATTTCCTGCGGCACCAAATTTGGAATGTAGGAGCATGTTTTGAAGTTCCGAAATGGCTTCGTCAAGATTGTTGAGGATTAATACTCCTTTGCCAGCAGCCAATCCATCGGCCTTGAGCACATAAGGCGCATTCAAGCTTTTAAGAAATTCAATGCCTTGCTCCACCTGATGTTGATCGAAACTTTGGTATTTTGCAGTGGGAATTTGATTTTTTTGCATAAAGGTTTTTGCAAAATCTTTGCTTCCTTCAAGTTGAGCTCCATACCGATTCATTCCAACAATTCGAATATTTTCTGTGCTTTTATTGGACTTAAGATAGTCGTAGAGGCCATCAACTAAAGGCTGCTCAGGCCCTACAACAAGCATCTCAATTTTCATATCCAAAAGAAAGCGAGCAATGGTTTCAAAATTGGTAAGATCCAAATCCACATTGGTTCCGTGATTTGCGGTGCCAGCATTTCCGGGTGCAATAAAGAGGTGACTCAGCAATTTGCTTTGTGCTATTTTCCATGCTAAAGTATGTTCGCGCCCACCGGAGCCAAGTAAAAGTACATTCATAAAAGAGAGGTTATAAAAAATTAATCGAGGTGAATTTTAGGCCCATAAGCAAGGTCTCCGGCATCACCTAAGCCTGGTACAATATAGGATTGAGCAGTAAGTTCATCATCAATGGCTCCTACCCATAAAGATACTTCTTTGGGGTTTAGTTTTCGTTTGATGAAATCCACACCTTCCATGCTTGCAATGGCTGCAATAATGTGCGTATGTTTTGGTTTGCCGTAATTCAACAATGCCTTGTAGGTTATTTCCATGGATGCTCCTGTGGCCAACATTGGATCTACAATAATCAAGGTACGGTTATCAATTTGAGGACAACTTACGTATTCTAAAGCAATATCAAATTTGCCATTCTTGTGGTGGCGACGATAAGCCGAAATAAAAGCGTTGTCGGCAAAGTCAAAGTAGTTCAATACTCCCTGGTGAAGGGGTAATCCGGCTCTAAGAATGGTAGCCAAAACAGGTACTTCGCTTAGGACTTTCATATTTGCAACTCCTAAGGGTGAAGTAATTTCCCTTTCTGAATATTCAAGGTGTTTACTTATCTCATAAGCAAATATTTCACCAAGTCGTTCCATGTTGCGTCTAAAACGTAAGCGATCGCTTTGTTTTTCGGTGCATCTGATTTCGGAAATGAATTGATTGAAAACAGAATTTTGAAGGCCTAAATTGTGTACCATAGGTTTAAGAGATTTGATTAGGGAGGGCTAAAATACAATCTTTTTCGGTTATTTTAGATTTATTTTGTTCCATAAGAATTGTCATTTAGAGCTGCCTTTGAAGAAATTCGGACATCATTTGAAGTGCTTTAGCTCTATGGCTTAACTGGTTTTTTTCATTGAGGTCCATCTGGGCGTAGGTTAGAGGATGCCCTTTGGGTTTAAAAATGGGATCATACCCAAATCCACTTGTACCTTCGAGCTTTTCTATGATTTCACCTTCAACTTCCCCTCTGAAAAAGTACGATTTTCCTTTCCATATCAAGCAAATGACAGTTACAAATTGAGCCTGCCGTTCTCTTATTCCATCCAAAGCCAAAAGTACTTTTTTGTTATTGTCAGAAAAAGTACAGCCTTCGCCCGCATAACGAGCCGAGTAAACTCCTGGCGCTCCGTTGAGAGTATCGATGCACAATCCAGAATCATCAGCAAAGCAATCGAGCTGGTATTTGTCAGCAATCCAGCGGGCTTTTATCTCGGCATTTCCTTCAAAGGTTTCAGCAGTCTCAGGAATGTCATCGAAACAGCCTATTTCGTTCATGCTCAATACCTCCATTGAAGACCCTATTTTATTACGAACCTCCTGTAGCTTATGGGCATTATTGGAGGCAAAAACAATTTTTCGCATAGGTTATGATAAAAAAAAAGGGAAACACCTTTTTGATATTTCCCCTTCGTGGTTCTAAAATATTTTAATAGAAGAAGAACATAAAGTCTTCAATCACGGCTGCTTTTTCGATACTTGGATACAGTTGTTGCATGATGCGTTGTGCAAAAGGTTGTTTGGCTTGCATCTGAATCATTTTTAAATCCTTTGTTTCTGGCGCTTTTCCTTCTTCCAAAACTTTAAACATATAAACTCCTTGATCGCCTTTGATGGGACCCATCAGGGTATTAACCTTGGCATTGAACATACGACCTTGAACATTGGGTTCTGGGCCATACATTTGAAGCGAATAAGTAGCAAATCCAAGGGTTAAGGTGTCAATTCGAGCTTGAAATTCGCCCGATTGATTCAAATCTTTTACATTTTTCATTTTGTCCATCAAAATACGAGCCTTCACCTCTCTTTGAACAAGAGGAGTGATTTGTTCTTTCACAGCTTCGAGAGGGAGAATGCCTTCGGGTCTAACTTCAGAAAGTGCAGCAACGATAATTTGATTTTCAAAATCATAAACATTGGAAACCGAACCTTTTTCAGTTTTATCATTAAACATCCATTTCACCAGTTCGCGAGAGTTGGGCAAGCCTGCTACTCCAGCGGCCATTTTATCCAAAGGATCTCCTTTTACAACACTCAAACCTATATTGGTGGCTGAAGTATCAAAGGCGTCTAAAGTGCGGTTTAGGCTGGCAAATTTATTGGCAGTATTGTAAACTTGGTCAAAGGTTTTTTGAGAGTAGGTAATAGGTAGGTCAATTTGCGCAATGCGAATTTTGGTTTTAGCTTCTTTTTTATCATCAATGCGAATTACGTGATATCCAAAAGCAGTCTCAATGACTTCTATTGATCCTTTAGCACCATTGACAACAGCTTCGTTAAAGGCGAATATCATTCCACCATCGGCAAACCAATCGAGGTGGCCGTTGTTTTCAGCTTTAGAGGGATCATCAGATTTGCTAACCAATTGATCAAATGCATCTTGATTTTTAGCAACAGCATTTTTAATGCTATCAGCAAGTTCTTTTGCACCAATTTTGGTACGAGTTACCGTTTGAGGTGCGCCATAGGCTCCGGCAAATGAAATAAGGATGTGGCTGGCTTTAAGACTGTCGGGACGTGCCATGCGGTCAACGATTTTAGCAACGTGGAAAGCTCCGTTTTCGGTCCAAGGTCCAACGATAGAACCAAGTTCAGCGCTGAAAGCTGCACTATCGATAAAGGGAGATAAGGTTCCTTTCTTAACCCAGCTCGAATCGTAACGACTGTTGCCAGAGTTGTTGACAAGGTATGGTAATTCCTCTTTAGGAGCTTTAGCCAAATCAGCAGTAAAAGTTGCAATTTGCGACTCGAGGTCTTTCATGTCTTCGGCAGAAGGCATTACAGGCCAGCTGATGTAGTTGATGCTACGAGTTTCCTTTAGGTTTTCAAATTCGTTTTTATGCTCAGTATAAAAGGCTTCAAAATCAGCATCGGTGGGAGTGCTTTCTTCATCTTTCACAGTGCCATAACGTGCAGCAAATAAAGCTACTTTATTGAGTTTGTTGTTTTCAACAAAAACTTGTTCTGCCAAAGGTTTAGGTAAATAATAGGCTTTTAAAAGCAGATTATTGTACTTGTTATTGGCGATGTCGCTTTTGATGTATTTGCTCAGATTAGTCCATTGCGACTGGGCTTCTAAGGCTTGAGTTTTTTGTTCTTCGTCTTGACTGCTAACACCTTGCTCTATGTAATTAAGGAAGTTAATCACATTGTTCCGATCAAAAGCTCCAGTTTTAGGATCGCTAAAGTTACGAAGGATTTCAGAGTGTGGGTTGTTACCAGTGATGTTGTCCATATATTCATCGGTAGTAACTCCCGCTGCAGCTGCTTCCCCAGTTTTTTGAATTAAACCAAGAATTTCCATCTGTTGACGAGTAATGGTTTCGCGTTTAACTTGGCTCCACACTTCCATCGTGATTTGGTATGATTCATCATTGCTCAACGATTGTTTGTTGAGTTGTTTCATCATCAAATCAGTTTGTTCACTCACTCGGGTTTGAAAATCTTGTGTCGAGATTTTTTCATCATTGATGATGGCTATCTTATTTTGATCAAAATTGCTGGATTGACCCAAATTTTGAAATAAATCGCCTAACACAAAAGCTGCTAACGCAAGTCCTACTATACCTAAAAGTAAACCTGATCTTTTTCTGATTGTTCCTATAATTGCCATTATTGTATCTTTTAAAAAAAATTGCCCGCAAATGTACTTACAAATATTCAAATAAAAAAGTTTAAATAACAATTTGCTATAATGCTATTTATTAAGCTAAATATCAGAATATTAATGTTATGTAAAAATCTAAATTTATAGAAGAGAAAGTTTTACCAGATCAATTTTGGTATTTGAGGCTTGCATTACTTCAAAGCTGATGCCATCTATTAGTATTTTTTGCCCTTTATGAGGAATGCTTTCTTGATGATGAATTAAAAAACCTCCCAAGGTGGTGTATTCTTCAGATTCTGGTAATCTAAGGTTATAACGCTCATTAAGGTAGTCAATTTCGAGCCTTGCAGAGAAGACAAAGGTTTTAGAATCTATGGTTTTTTCTACGAGTTGTTCGGTGTCAAATTCATCTTCAATTTCTCCAAAAATTTCTTCCATAAGGTCTTCCAAAGTTACCAAACCTGAGGTTCCTCCAAATTCGTCTAGGACTATAGCGATACTTTGGCCTTCTTTAATCATCTTGTTGAGCATGATGTTGGCCTGCATTGTCTCAGGAATAAAGGTAATATTTCTTAATATTTTATTGAGATGGCTTGGTCTGTCGATGAGGTCGTAGGCGTGGACGTAGCCAATAATATTATCAATTTGTTCCTCATACACTGGTATTTTAGAATGTCCACTTTGAGCAAAAATTTCAATAAGTTCTTTCAAATTACTTTCCTTGTCAACGGCAGTAATTTCAGTTCGTGGCACCATACAATCTCTAATTTTTGTCTTGCGAAAATTGATAGCATTCTTAAAAATCTGAAGATCAGTTCCTATTTCAGACTGTGAATCGTGGTCTTCGTGGTGAAATTCTTGAATGAAATAGCTCAGGTCTAAGGTTGAAAATACATAAGGCTCATTTTTTAACTTGGTATTGAAAAAGAGTTTCATGATAAGCTCTGAGGTTTTAAGAAAGATAAATACCACAGGAAAGAGAATAATATAAAGCACCAACATAAGAAAACTGAAGAAGGAAATAGCAGTGTTGGCCATCAGCCTAAAAGATGCTTTTGGAATATACTCTCCAAAAATAATAATGATCAGCGTTGATGTCAAAGTATTAAATAGCAATAAATAGAAAGCGCTATCAAAGGCAGGAGGTAAGATGTTGTGTAATAAAGGATTGAGGCTTTGTTCCATGAGCATTCCGTAAATTACGAGAACAATATTGTTTCCCAAAAGTAACATGGCTAAAAAGGAGGCTTCTCTCTGATAAAGCCAGCTAAGAATCTTTGAAGAAAACTTATTTCTGCTTTTGTCAAGCTCAATTTTGAGTTTGTTTGCAGTTACAAATGCAATCTCAAGACCCGAAAAGAGGGCAGAGAATACAACAGTAGTGATTATTATGATAATGGATAGGGTCATTTTATTGAGTCTTCTGAATTAAAACTGTTAACTTCAATATCGCCACGTGGTTTTAAGATTTCCCAATTTTGAAATTGCTCGTCAGATACCATTCCTTCACCAAATAATATTTTGTTGCCTGTTACCACTTTTACAGTAGTGTGGGTATAGATTTGCTTGCTATTTTGATCCCAGATGAGTTGTTCGGTATAAAGTTGCTGCCCTTTAGAATTTACAGCCACCACGTTATTTTTAGCTTCCATCCTCTTTTGGCTTATCTTATTTATAGCGTATTGTGCTGAAAGTTCTGATTTTACATGACCCAGTGAGTCGAAGAAAGTGATGTGAACTCCTTTGGGCATTTCCATATATTCTTCTTCTGCATTTTTAAACTGATTTATTTCAGGGCTTTGCAGTTTAAAGGTAATGAGTCCGCTGTCGGTATGCGTTAACAATGCCTCATAGGTGCTGCTTAAAGGTGTATTTTCATTGGCTGTGAGGGATTTAATAGTGGCTAAATCGTTTTCGCACGAAATAGTCATAAATAAAAGGGGTACCCAAAGAAATGATAATAATTTCATAGCTAATTCTATAACAGTCAATTGGCTTATTAGGTTTTAAAGTACAAAGGAAATAAAAAAAAGCATTGCAACTAAGGCTTGAGTTGCAATGCTTTTTAAGGTTTTATAGAATTTATGGTTCTCAATATTAAGAGCTTCAGATTTAGTCTCTTGCCCTAATTGTGGTAGATTCACCAATCCAACATTCAATGGTAATGGTCTGACCTTCGGTTAGGCTGCGCATAAAGATGTCTTGCTTTTCAGGAAAACTTCTTTGTACTGCTGCCAGTTTCTTTTGTGCAAGGTCTTTAATTTTTTCATCATTGGTCATGTTGATGGCTTTGATGTATTTGTCGGCAGCGGCCCAGTAAGAAACTCTTAAACCTTGAAGCAAACAATCGCTGGCTGCAGCACTATATAAATCGCCAATAAGAATAAAAACCATTACTTCATTAGGATTGTAATTAAGTACCTTGATTGCCGCAGTACGTGCAGATGAGTATTGACCCAATGAACGGAAAGTTTCAGCTAAAAGTAAGTAGGCAGAGGCTTTTTTGGTAACGAGAGTATCAGGTAATTTATTGGTAGCTTCCAACAAGTAGTCTTTAGCTTTCACAAATTGTTCGCGTTCCAAAGCCATTTTCCCCATTAAAAAGGCAGTTTCAGCTGATGGTTCTTTGGCATGTACTTTTTCTAGTGCACTGAAGTATAAGTCGCTTTTGGTACATTTTCTTTTTTCAAGGAACTTCACAATGTTTTTAGCCAATTTCAAATCATTAGGATTTGCTTTAAGTTTAGGATCGTATAATTCAATCAATTTTTCACAATTAGCAAATTGACTTACGCTTTTCTCAATGTTATTGGCTATTTTAGTGTAAGGTTCCATCTTCTTCTCATCACCTGCATAACGATTTAGGTTGAAGTCGATAACATCTTCAATAGCAACATAATTCTCAAGAATAAGATCTCTATCGGCATTGCCTTGTTTTACATAATATATGGTTGCAACATAATAACTATAAAGGGTTGCAGGTTCTGATTCGTTTCCAGTTTTATAAAACGATTCAAGGAACATGGGATAGTAAACCTTGGATTGATCTTGACGATACTTCATCCAATCTTGAGCTTTACGCCCGAGGACTACTGAAGCAGGGGCTTTGGGGTCATTACCATAATACTTGATGCGTTGATCGTAGATCATCATTAAAGTATCTACGTAGGCTTGCTTTTTAACTGAATCATTTTGATATTCAGTTATGTAGTTGTTGATTAATCGTTCGCCATGTAAATACATATTTTTGCTTGCTACGGGGCAATTGAAGAAGCAATATCTCCATGATGCAAGAGATTGTTCGGCAAGGTGATTGTCAGAATATTTACCCGCTTTCCATTGGTTAAAGAACTCACGGTACAAACTTAAATTGGTAACACAAGTTGCGCTATCTGATCCATATTTACTGCCTGCAACACCTGCACCTCCATCTTCTGACTCTTCTTGGGCGAGGGCAGGAAGTGAAAAGAGGATTAAACCCATCGCAACAATTAAAAATTTCAATTTGTTCATTTAGTTGATTATTATAGTTTATAAATATTTTGTTCGTTGAAACCAAGTGTTTTTGATATTAATACCTATCTTAACTTTATAAAATTCTTGCATTATTAAATTGTTCTCTGTAGTGCCTCTTCGTCCGTACTCAAAACCAAGGTCGATGAATGAGCTGGTTGGAGGATCCACTTTTTGTGTAATTGGAATGCTCACACCAAAAGATATGCCATACTCTTTTATCTGGGTATTGTTGAGGTATAAATAAGAATTGTTGAATCGGTATCCAACATTAATTTTCCAGTTTTTTATTTGGTATTGGCCCCCTAGGTTGAAATGTGTGCTGTTTTGAAGGCTGTCGGATTGGCCAAAAGCAGTAAATTTACTCCATTCATCAAAGGTGAAATCGGCAGCAACCATCCACTTTTGGGCTTGCCCAATACTGAATCCTCCCCCAATTTTCTGAGGTATAGAAATCTTACCTGAACTTTTCTCTTCATTAACTATGGTATCTTTGATGTATTCGTATCCTTCATTACCGGTGGTGTAAGTAAACCCAAAGGCATTATAAGAACCGTTTAAGTTTTGCCCATTGGCATAAGTTAATCCTAGTCCATACACGAACTCTTGATTTAGCTTTTCGATTTTAAATTTGTTTTGATATTGAATGCCGTAATCAAGATAGAGTGCTTTAACAGTTACGGTATTGGTTAAACGGTATTTAAAGGCGGTGATAATATCTTGCATTTCAGTTTCGCGACGAAGATTGAGATTGCCAAATAAATAGGATGTATTTATGCCCACGCTAAGGTGTTTGTTGATTTTAAAAGCATTTCCCAAGTAAATTCTGGTAATTCCTCCATCACCTAGATATCCATAACGCACTTTCCCAATGCTATCGAGGGTATTATATGTGTTAACGTTATATCCCATGGTACTAAAGGGCATAAAGCCAAAACTTAGCTTCCACCATCGTGTAATGGGGGTTGCCATTTTTAGGTAGTTTAGATTGAAATAGCTGCTGCTTCCTGATTGGGTTTGCGTGTAGGTTCTAAGTCCCATACCGTCGAAAGCGGCATTGAAAACGAAGCTTGATGAATCGATAAAAGCGTAAGAAGCAGGATTTAAGGTGCTAATTCTAAGGGGATCAATCACTCCATAACCCGTGCCTCCCATACTCGATTGATACGCATTGTAACCATTATTGATGTCACCCAGTCCAAATCTTGAATAGGGGGAGTCAATGCGTAACTGAGCGAAAAGCAATGAGTTCCCCAAGAATAAGCTTATAAATAGTAAGCTAATTTTAATGGGGTTGCGAAGTTTGTTGTTCATTAAATAATAGTATTTCATTAAGCCCTTTTAGAACCAAATTTGGGACTGCAAAGGTGTCACTTTTTAATTTGTTTTCAAAATGTAATAAGTCTCCTCCCGTTAAATAGATGTTAAGTTTTGGAAATTGATCTAAATACATGTCTATCATTCCGTTAATTTCTGCTATCATACCGTTTATGACTCCTGATAAAAGAGACTTCTCAGTAGTGTTACCAATCAAAGGATGATGATTTTGAAAGTCTATTAACGGTAGTTTAGCTGTAAAAGTATGCAAGGCCTTAAATCTCATCTTTAAACCTGGTGCAATGCTTCCTCCGATGTACTCAAGGTCTTGATTTACAAAGTCGAACTTGAGCGCTGTTCCCATATCAATACTTAAACAAGGGATCCCTTGCGATAAACTTGCAATGGCTACAGCACAAGCCAAGCGATCTTTGCCTAAACCATCAGGATTTCCATAGCTATTTTTAATGGGAATAGGGGTGGAGTGGTCGAGATAAATCGTGCGGAGTTGGGTGCTTAAATAGGCGATATCCAATTGAGGGGCTTCAATTACCGACGAAATAATGCAGCTGGTAACTTGATAAGTGGATATAAGATTTACTACAAAATCATAGTCCATCTGTTCTTCTTTCCCCATTGAAATGAGCTGATTTCTATCAAATATTCCCCATTTCTGAAGGGTGTTACCTAAATCTAATACCAATTGCATCCTAAGTGTGATAATTTTAAAGCAGCAAAATTAATTCTTTTGATGGATTTAGGCGTAATCTGAGAATATTTTAGCTATAATATTATCCTAAAGCCCGCCGTATTTTAATTTATGTCTAAATCAATACTATTATATATTGCTTATAATTAGAAAATTACGAGCAATGACATATTTTTTATTGAAATGGAATTTTATTTATTGACAAATAGATTTTTTTTTACCTTTGCAGCCGCTTTAGCAGGTACCATAGCTCAGCTGGTAGAGCAACGGACTGAAAATCCGTGTGTCCTTGGTTCAAATCCGAGTGGTACCACAATATTTTAGAAAAATCCTTCGTTATCGAAGGATTTTTTTTGCACCTAAGTGATTCAAAATTTTAAACCAAACTGAAACGTAGAAATGAGGTAGATTCTTTTCTATGCTAACCTTATTTTGAAATGTAACTAGGAAGTAGCGAGGATTCTAAAATTTTTAGTTGGTAAGTACTGGATTTTAATTTAATTTTACCGCTGCCAAATTTAATATTATGAAAACAAGTCGATCCTTTATTCAGCAAGTATTATTGCTATTGTTTGTTTTTATTGCTACTACTGGTACTGCACAATCTGTATTTGACAATGCAAACTTTGAAAAATATCCCTATCATCTCTGGGATTCAACGGTTATAAATGCATGCAATACTGCGGTATATGCTTCAAGTTTGAGCCAGGAGGAACGTGATTTGATATGGCTAACTAATCTGGCTCGTTTCGATGCTCCTCTTTTCTCTAAAACTTTTTTGAAGCAATATATTGAAGATAATGAGATTATTTATACTGATTATGTTAAATCTTTATTTTCGGATATGAAATCAACATCTCGTTTGTCGATTTTGATTTTTGATGCCAATGTTTGCAATTTGGCAAAGGAGTTTGCTGTTTGGAGTGGAAAAAAAGGCAGTGTAGGTCATCAAAAATTTGCCGAGCGATCTAAGAAGTCGCAGCATAGTAGATTTGGTGAAAATTGTCAATATGGGGAGTCTTTCGCTCTTGATATTCTAATGCGATTACTTATTGATGAAGGAGTAGTGGGAGTGGGCCATCGCAAAAACATTCTTAATCCTGCCTATACCCATATCGGACTCGCCATACAACCGCACAAAAACTTTAAGTATGTGTGTGTGATGGATTTTGGTGGTTAAAAGATTTTTTTGTAAATGGCTAAATAAACCGTTCTTCACTTTGAAACATCAAAAGAATCGATCCACTAAAGTAAATTTACAAAAGGATTATTAATTTTTTCAAAACCAATGGAAGTTGATGGGCCATGCCCCGGATATACCTTAACCGCATTGGGCAAGATGTACAGCTTTTCTTGAATGTTTTTAGATAAAAGATCAAAATCTCCTGTGGGTAGATCGGTGCGGCCAATGCTTCCTTTAAATAAAACATCACCCACAATTACCCATTGATCAACCTCATTATAATAGCAGAGGCTTCCGGCAGCATGACCAGGGCTTTCAATAATTTTGATTAAACCCTTTCCGAGCGATATGGTATCAGTTTCACTAATATTATCAAACGTTAAATGATCATTGGGGGCAGCAAATCCAAGACTTGGGGCGTAGGCTTTTGAGCTCTCGATGATGGCTAAGCTATCTCTATGGGCATAAATCTTACATTGGTGTTTTTGAGCTATACTTTGTAAGCCAACTATATGATCAATGTGACCATGTGTTAGGTAAATTCCTTGCAAATGGAGCATTTCTTTGGTTAAAAAATCATTGATTTGCTGATCTTCATCAGGGGTTGAATTTCCAGCATCAATTAAGATTGCCTCACCAAGTTCATCATAAACCAAATAGGTATTTAGTTGATAATGGTTGAATATGAATTGTTTAATTTGCATTTCGTTGAAGTTATAATTTTTGTAACCCACTAAATTAGGACATACTTCATTTATTCCAAGCCATCTTAATTTCGATGCAAAAATAATAATTAACTTTGCTCGTTTATATCCACTTGACGAGAATACTTATTTTTGTCGCCCAACGATGATTTTGCGATGCTAAACAGACTTGTATTTTTTTGCCTTTTTCTGGTAAGTTTACAGCTTCAAGGCCAGTTTTACTCTGGGTCTCATCAGACTTTTGGTCGCAATCGTATTCAATATACCAAAGATAGGGATTGGCATTATTATCGTTTTAATGAGTTTGATACCTATTATTATAAGGGAGGGCAATCGCTGGCCATTTACACTTCGGCTTATGCTGATAAGCAAATTCGGATGCTCTCAAAAAAAATGGCCACTCCATTGGAGAGTAAAATCCAGTTTCTGGTTTTTAAGGATTTATCGGATCTTCTTGAAACCAATGTTGGACTGATCACCAACACTGAATATAATACCGGTGGTCTTACCCATGTGATGGAAAATAAAGTTTTCCTTTATTTTACTGGAGACCACGCAAGTTACGAACAGCAAATTAAGCGCGGGATTGCTCAAGTAATGGTTAATGAAATTATGTATGGTAGAAGTGCAGGAAGTAAAATGAAAAACTCGATGCTCCTCAATTTTCCCACTTGGTACACTCAGGGTTTAGTTAACTATTTGGGACAAAACTGGGATACCGACTTGGATCACCAATTGCGCGAAATTTTTCGATTGTCTAAGTATGACAAGTTTGACCGATTGTCTGCTGAGCAACAAATAGTTGTGGGGCATTCCCTTTGGCGTTATATTGAAATAAAATATGGATCAAAAATGATAGCCGATGTTTTGTACATGGCTAAAATCAATAGAAATCTTGAAAATGGTTTCCTCTATGTTTTGGGTCTCAATTTTGAAACTCTGATTATGGAATGGAAAAGTTTTTATGCTCAAGCCTATGATCCCGATTTTAAGTTAAGTTCCAACCCTGAACACAATATTGGTTTTAAACTTCGCAAAGGGAAGCATTACGACCATATTAAGTTGAGCACTGATGGACGCTATGTAGCCTATACCACCAACGAAATGGGCAAGGTTAGGGTTCGAGTTTATGACCGTGAAAAGAAACGTCATAAAACAATTTATAAGTCGGGTTATAAAATTGATGATAAAGTGGACTTCAGCTATCCTTTGATTACTTGGTCTCCAATGGGGAATTTTTTAGCCGTTATTTACGAAAAGAAAAAAGATAATTTTTTGACCATTTTTAATCTTGACGACAAAGAGAAACGTACCAAGTTTCTAGGTGATTTTGACAGGGTACACGATTTTACCTACAATCCCAGAGGAAACACCTTAGCTATCTCAGGTATAAAAAGCGGGCAAAGTGATATTTACTTGCTCAGTATAGCCAGCAATTCGATGCAGCGAATCACCCAAGATGCTTTCGACGACTTTTATCCAAGTTTCACTCAAGACGGTAACAGCATCTTTTGGTCTTCAAATCGATGGGATGATACCCTGCGCAAAATTGATCTTTTGGTAAGTCGTATTGCTGAAGATACCATCAGAGGAATGAATAAATTCGATTTATTTCAATATTCTATGGTAAAGGGAGGCTCCACAGCTCGGCGAATTACAAATACTCCCCTTGCTAACGAAACTCATCCGCTGAGCTTAGATAAGAATTTTTATTCTTGGCTTAGCGATGAAAATGGAATAATCAATCGGTACGTTGGAAGTTTTGATAGCGCTATTAGCTATATTGATACTTCAACGCATTATCGGTACTATACAAAATATGCAGCAGTAACAAATTATATTTCGAACATTCAAAGTTATGATGTCAATCCAGAATTGGGTCTTACGGCAGATTTGTTTACTAGCGAAGGACGTCAGAAAATTCATTTGCAAACCCTTGAAAGTCTCGAACAACTGGAACGACAAAAACTTCATTACACCCAGTTTATGAGCTTAATGGTTACCCGTTTTGAGGAGGAAAGGAAGCTAAAGGAATTTAGGTTGCAAGCCCAACAAAATCGATTAATTAACTTGTCCAACGATACGGTTAAATTGCCCAATCTACCTGCTGAATTGGCAATAATTGCTAATGAGACTGAACTGGTTTCTAAAAAATTTAGAGTAGTTACGCAGTCTGAATTAGACCCAGAAAGTGCAAATCATAAGCTGGAAAATATTCAAAATCCAACCGAAAACCTCCTCCCCGATAATGCATCGAAACAAGCCCTTCAGAGTGCCAAAACTCGAGGTCCTGCTGACGAAATTTTAGCGGCCTATGTAAATCGTCCTTATAAGGTTCAGTTTAGCATTGATGAAGTGGTGAGTCAAGTTGATTTTAGTTACTTTAATTATGGCTATCAGGCTTTTACCAATCCACAATACCCCATTTATATCAATAATGGTTTTAATGCCATGTTTAAGCTTGGCGTTTTGGACCTTTTTGAAGACTACCGTTTAATAGGTGGAGTTAGGCTTTCGCCTAATTTGAAGAATAATGAATATTTTTTAAGCTATTTCAATCTAAAAAATAGATTGGATCATGAGTTTACTTTTCATCGCAATTCGGTTACCGATCAATACGGCTACTTGTATTGGACCACCTATACCCACGATTTGTTTTATCGATTAGGAATACCACTCAACAGAATCAAAGGATTTAAATTAACACTTGGCTTAAGGAGTGATAATATTGTATTGCACAGCGTCGAAACACAAACTTTGGCTGAACCCAATCAATTTGTCAATAACGGAATTGCAAAGCTGGAATACATTTATGATAAGTCACGATCAGGCGGACTCAACATAACCTACGGTACTCGGTACAAATTGTTTGGTGAATATTATCAGCCCATTGAAGACCTTGGTAATAATACCGTTGTTTTAGGTTTTGATTTTAGACGCTATTTTAAGATTCATAAAACCATAGTTTGGGCCAATCGATTGGCTGGAAGTACCAGTTTTGGAACCCAACCTTTGGTTTATTATTTAGGAGGCGTTGATGATTGGATTGGAGCAAAGTTTTCACCTAACATTCAAGTGGATCCTGAAATTGACTACAAATACCAAACCCTTGCCACCAATATGCGTGGCTTCCCTCAAAACATTAGAAACGGAAATAACTTTTTTGTCTTCAATTCAGAGCTTCGAATTCCACCCTTTCAGTATTTTAGTAGAAGACCCATAGAGAGTTCGTTCTGGAATAATTTTATGGTGGTTACTTTCTTCGATGCAGGCTCGGCTTGGACAGGGATGAATCCTTACAGCGAATCCAATAGCTTGTTCCGTAAAACCATCTATCAATACCCAATTAAAGTTACTATCATTAGTCAGGAAGATCCTTTGGTGGCTGGTTTTGGTTTTGGTTTGCGTGCACAGGTGTTTGGGTATTATATGCGTGCCGATTGGGCTTGGGGTATGATTAATGGTTACATTACCGACAAACCTATGTTTTATTATTCACTGAGCTTAGATTTCTAAATGTAATAAAATGAATATAACTACACTTTTAATATTAGCCTTAATTGGCTTGGCTGCCGGAGTCTTGGGAGGAATGGCTGGTGTGGGAGGAGGTGTGATTGTGATCCCTGCCTTGGTTTTTATCTTGGGTATGTCGCAGGTGGATGCCCAAGGCACGAGCTTAGGCATGATGTTGCCTCCTATCGGCATTTTGGCTGCCTTTAATTACTATCGGGAGGGACATCTCAACTGGAAGTATGCCCTAATTTTGGCGCTTTTCTTTACTATTGGAGGTTACTTTGGCTCAAAATGGGTGCTTCAAATTCCGCAAGACATGGTGAAAAAATCCTTTGCGGTTTTTATTATTTTAATTGGTTTAAAAATGTTATTTGGAAAATAAGAATATATGGCGAGTATTTTAAAACAACGAATTGAACAACATTGCAGAATCTATCATAGCGAAGTGATTGCCATTCGTAGGCATTTGCATGCACATCCTGAGTTGGCTTTTCAAGAAACTCAAACTGCCGAGTTTATTACTTCAAAACTTATTCAATATGGAATTCCATTTACTGCTGGCATTGCTAAAACAGGGGTGGTGGCTTTTATTGAAGGCAAGAAGAAAGACAAAGTGATTGCCCTGCGTGCTGATATGGATGCACTGCCCATTTGCGAAGTGAATGAAGTTTCCTATAAAAGTAAAAATGCAGGCGTAATGCATGCCTGTGGACACGATGCTCATACTGCAATGCTTTTGGTTGCAGCCCGCATTTTAAACGATATTCGACACGACTTGGATGGAAGCGTAAAAATTCTCTTTCAGCCCTCAGAAGAGGCTTTTCCTGGTGGAGCCATCAAAATGATTGAAGAAGGGGTTTTGGAAAATCCTCCCGTGCGCCATGTCATTGGCCAACACGTATTACCTACACTCGATGCTGGAAAAGTGGGTTTTAAATCAGGGATGTATATGGCCAGCACCGATGAAATATATCTTACAGTTAAAGGCAAAGGGGGGCATGGAGCTACTCCAGAATTGAACGTCGATCCAGTATTGATGGGAGCTCATATTTTAGTGGCTTTGCAACAATTGGTGAGTCGTATGGCCAAACCCACAGTTCCCACTGTACTTAGCTTTGGACGTTTTATAGCAGACGGACGTACCAATATTATTCCTGATGAAGTAAAAATGGCGGGTACTTTACGAACTTTTGACGAAAAATGGCGCGCTGAGGCTCATGATAAAATTAGAATATTAGCCGAAAACATGGCGCTATCCATGGGGGGGACTTGCGAAGTTGTAATCGATAAAGGTTACCCTTTTGTGGTAAATGACGACTTACTCACTCAGAATTTGGCACTTTATGCCAAAGAATATTTGGGAGTTAGAAAGGTGGAAGACTTGGAAATGCGGCTCACTGCCGAAGATTTTGCCTATTTTGGCCATAAAGTTCCTAGTACGTTTTATCGTATTGGTACCAAAACCAAAGGAAAAGAAGTTACCAATTTGCACACTTCCACTTTCGATATTGATGAAGAAAGCTTATTTGTGGGCATGGGTACCATGGCTTACCTCACTTACCGTTGTTTAGAAGAACTTCGCGACTAAATATTTTCGTCGTAAAATTCTTGTAAACGAGCCATAAACATTGAATTCCAACCTTCAACCAGATCATAATAATCCTCGTCAGGTATATTGATGTGTCGCAATTCTATTGAGGTGTGATTATTCTTCGGATGGAGTAGCAGCGTTACAATCGAATCTTCGTCTTGATCACCAAAAAACCACTTCTGAACAATTTTCCTGCCTTCCTCCAATTCCAAAATTTCACCCATAATTGCACCTTCGAAAAGACTGAATTCGGTACCTACTACAGGTTCAAATATGGCCTCTTCGCCCGACCAAAGTTGAATGGTTAATGGGTTGGTGAGCGCTAAATAAACCTGATCAGGGGTTGATTTAATTTCAAAGTACTTTTTGTAATCCTTCATGATATTGGTTTTCAAATTGTTGAATAATAAGTTTAACTTTCTTTATAGTGGCTTTTGCCCATTCAATTTGGGTTACGACCTTTTCATAGTCACTAAGTTGCCAGTGAATGGAGCTGGCACGCAGACGTTGTGTAAAGTCGTACATACATAGGGCAGCGGAAACAGAAATATTGAAGCTTTCTGTGAATCCATACATGGGAATTGTAACAAAATCGTCAGCCAAATCCATGGCTTGTTTTGAGAGTCCTTTTAGCTCAGTACCAAAGAGCAGCGCTGTTTTTGGTTCAATGGGAAGCTCAGATAGTTGGTAGCCCTTGGCATGAGGCGAAGTGGCCACGATTCGGTAGCCTTGGTCTTTCAACTGACTTATGCAAGTTAAGGTATTGTTTTCGTGTTTTCTATATTTGTTGATGTTGACCCATTGTTTGCTTCCCATAGCAACCTGGTTGCTAACATTGTAGTTGTTGAAGTTTTCGATGATATGTACATCTTGAATTCCAAAAATCTCTGCCGAGCGTAATACTGCACTGGCATTATGGCCTTGATAGATATCTTCTAGCACTAAAGTAAGATGTCGGGTTCTATGGTGAATTTTAGTTTCAAATAGATCTCTTTTGTTATCAGAAATGAAATTGAAGAGGTAATTGCGAAGCTCTATTAAATGGTTTAAGTCGTTTAGAATCATAACATGAAATGAAAAAAAAACCTCAACTTCCTAAAAAAAAAGCTGAGGTTTAATGTTTTTAAGGTAAAAATTAGAAATTCAAATCAGCACCAGCTTTGAATTTAACTACTTTTTTAGCTTGGATTTTAATAGCAGCACCAGTTTTAGGGTTACGTCCTGTACGAGCTGATCTTTCAGCTACACCAAAAGAACCAAAACCTACTAAAGCAACTTTATCACCTTTTTTCAAAGTGTCAGTGGTAGCACCAATAAAAGCATCAAGAGCTCTTTTTGCATCAGCTTTAGTTAGGCCACTTCCAGCAGCCATTGCATCGATTAATTCTGTTTTGTTCATGTCTAGTTAATTAAGATTAGAAAATAACGTTATATACATGCACAAATATAATAGAATATTATTTGTATGAATGCCTAAACCCTTGATTTTATTGATTTTGTTGAAAAGACGCCCTGAATGTTAATAAAATCAGGCGTTTAGATCATTTTGAGATTGATAAAAGTAATATTAAGTTAACCTAAAAGTGCCTATTTACAAGCTTTTTAGACCCATGTCCAGCGTAAATCAATCCTAAATCCTCTTAGAAATTCGTCAACTTTCATTCTTTTTTTACTTTGTAGTTGCATTTCGTGAATTTCTAACCACCCATTTGAGAAGCCAAATTTGAGAAAATTCTTACCGTCGGTGGCTATTTGGTTGCTATGATTTTGGCCTTCAATATGGGCATGAGAGCTAAAAATTTTAAGTTGGAATACCTCCTTTTCAGGGGACAGAAGATTTAAGGTAGCTACAGGAAATGGATTGAGCCCTCTAACAAGGTTATGCGCGTTTTCACAACTCAATTCGGGATGGAGTTGTCCCATTTCTTTGAAGATTTTTGGCGCATTTTTAAGGAGCTGATTGTGTGGGGTAAGTTGGTTCTGAGAAATAAAGCTGGGGTTAGGTTGCAATAGAAAGTCGATGGTTTCAATTACAAGGGGTTTGCTCATTTCCATGAGTCTTTCGTAAAGGCTTCCGGTGCTGTCGTTGGCGTCGATGGGTGTTTTGTGTTGCAAAATTATTTTACCTGTGTCTATTTCTTTATCAATAAGAAATGTGGTAAGACCCGTTTCTGTTTCACCGTTGATAATGGCATGGTGGATGGGTGCTGCACCGCGATATTGAGGGAGCAAAGAGGCATGAATATTAAAGGTTCCCATGGGAGGTAAAGTCCATACTTCATTTGGCAACATTCTAAAAGCAACTACCACAAAAAGGTCGGCTTCAAGATTTTGTAGTTGTTGAATGAATTCCGGATTGCGTAATTTATCGGGTTGTAAAACTGGAATCTGATGTTCGAGAGCCAAATCCTTTACAGGACTTGAGGTGAGTTTTAGACCTCGGCCTGCGGGCTTATCAGGTACAGTTACCACGGCTACCACTTGATGTTTGCTATCAATAAGACTTTGAAGCGAAGCGGTTGCGAACTCAGGAGTTCCCATAAAAACAATACGAAGGGGTCGCATGGCAGAAGGTTATGTTCTATTTAATATGTTGGCTAGACTTATCATTTTAAGAGCAGTAATGGCAGCTTCGGTGCCTTTATTGCCGTGTTTTCCTCCCGCTCTATCCAGCGCTTGCTCTAGGTTGTCGGTGGTAAGAACTCCAAAAATAACTGGCGTGGCTGTTTTGGTTCCCAATTGGGCAATGGCATTGGCACTGGCATTGCAAATAAAGTCGAAATGTCGGGTTTCGCCTTGAATGACACATCCTAAACAAATGACGGCATCGGGATTTTGTTTTTTAATAAAAAGGCTTGCTGCAGTGGAAAGCTCAAAGGTTCCTGGCACGTAGTGAACTTGATAATTTTTAGTGGTAAGTTGATGCTCCTCAAGAAGCTGTATGGCTCCTTGTGCAAGGACATCGGTTATTTGGTCGTTCCATTCTGAAACCAGAATTACAATCTTTGGATTGTTAAGTTTCAAGGTGGTTTTCTTATAATCTGAGAGGTTTTTGAGTGTTGAAGCCATAATAATAAGGTGTTTAAAGTGGGTTACGGGTTAGGTCTTTATTTCTGGAGTTAAGGCTTAGATTGTGAAAAGCAAAAATAATTGCATTTATAAGAGGATGAGTGTTTTTGCACTGAAAAGGATAAAAAAAAGTCGAGGGTTGAGCTCGACTTTTTTATAATAGTATCTTATTCTTTTATTTGCCAAGCAGTTGTTCTTCGCGAGCAATATATTTTTTGATATCGCTGTATTCAAAGCTACGGAAATATTTGGTTTTAATTTCTTCAAAAAGCTGGAGGGCTTTGTCATGTTTGCCCATCACGGAATAGGTGATGCCTGCTTTTTTGAGGTATAATGGAGTCATAAACTCGTTGTCGTTGTGGCGAGCTGCGTCCTCGTATTTGGCAACTGCTTTTTCCATATCTCCCAATTCCATTTGGCAATCACCCATTACACCGAGGGCCATTGGCATAATGTTGAGGTCGTCGCTACTGAAATCTTCGAGGTATTCCAATGCGCTTTCAAAATTGGCTTTAGCAGCCTCAGCTTCTTGGTTTTGTGCTAGGTTAAAATAGCAAATACCTGCGTAATATTGGGCTAAGTTACCACTTGGGGTAGATCCAAAGTCATCAATAATTTCTATAAATCCAGGGTTAACGCCGTCTCCATTCAAAGCTAAGTTAAAACTGTCTTTGGCGAAGTATTGTTCGGCATGCCAAATTTTATTGTAGGCTTCTTCTTGGTTTGGAATTCTAATGTATTTGTTGTACCCAAGAATTACTAATACCAAAGCAAAAAGTCCTATTGTGCCATAAACAAGGATGTTTTTGTTTTTCTCAATAAATTGCTCCGATTTGCCTAATGCAGTTTCTATGGTTGCAAAGTTTTCTTCGGTGTGGTCGTTTTTTTCGTTAGCCATTGTATAGTCTATTTTAATGCTTAAGTTGTTTTAAATTTTGCGGCGCAAAGGTATAATTTTTTTTGGCGGATTTACAAATATAAATCCATGCGTAATTTAGTATCTACGCTTTGCTTTAGGGTTAAACTTTCCTTTGGGTTTGGGTTTCATCTTATTTTGCTTTTCTTTGTTTTTGCTGGCATCAGTGCGTGAGCTGGGTATAGCTGCAATAAGTTTCTTAAGAATTTGATTTGAGGGGGTAAGGTGCGTATTTTCAGGAATTTGAAGTTTTCCATGGGTCATTCTTTTGATGTGTTCGTTCACTACTTCATCTTCTACGATGCTTTTATTCCACTCAATGTACATCTCCTTCATTTGGTTGGCCATCACTATCACATATTGGTCGCGCTCTTCACAGGGTTCTTGCTCAGCAAGAGCTTTCAGGAGCAATTCGGTATTTTGACCATAAAATCGATACATGATACGGTTGTCTTTGTAGCTCAAATGGGTAGGCAGTTGTTGCATGTTGTCGAGTTTCTGCACATCCACCGGATAGTCCACGTCGAGTTTGTAATCGGAAATGGCGTACAAATGATCCCAAAGTTTTTTATAGACCTCCACATTCATCGATTCGTGGTGCGGATTTACTTGGTGCATAACCGAAACAATGATGTAGGCCAGTTTTGTACGCTTTTCACGATCTTCGATACTTAAGGCGTAATCGACCATGTTTTGAACGTTTCTGCCATACTCTTTTATCAGCAAATCGGGTCGGGTGGTATTATAATCTCTTTCCATATCGGAATTCTTGGTTTTAATTGGGTTGCAAAAATATATAAAAAAACGAACTTTTGAAGCTTGCTATGTTGAAGTCAAACTACTGTACAAAGGATGGTTATGTATAAGTTGCTTTGAATATTGATTTTAATAACAATATTATTGCTTCAAAATGCGGAGTTTGGCAAATCGTAAAATGAGAATTTTAGTTCCTGCGTTGGTAAAAAACACGGTTGCTTTTCGATCGGCTCCTTTTCCGTCTAAAGTAAGCACTTTCCCGATGCCAAAACGGTCGTGGTAAACTTCCATTCCCACTTGGATTGAGTCACTTTGGTCGTGATTGACTGTTGCCGCCCCTTGGCCAGAGGTTTCGATTTTCTTTAAATTGGAAGGTACGTTTTCAGTAGGGGTTTCCTCTTTTTTAGATAACTTGTTGGGTTCGGGTTTTTTCTCAAAAGTTTTTTGAAAGCCAGCTCCGAACAAGTCATTTTTGCTTGGTTTTTTTGTGTCTGAGGATAAAATTTTATCAGCGGTATGGTCTTCAATGTATTTTGGGTCGAGCTCTGAAATAAACCTACTGGGCTCTGAATATTGGAGGTTGCCCCATTTATATCGGCTTTCGGCATAACTCATGAAAACTTGCTCTTTGCCTCGTGTAATGGCTACATAAAACAATCGGCGCTCTTCTTCAATATCGGCTCTACTGTTGAGCGAAAGTAAAGAGGGGAACAGGTTTTCTTCAAGACCAACGATGAAGACGTAAGAAAATTCGAGGCCTTTGGCGGCATGTATGGTCATCAAGGTAACTTGGTTGGCCTCGTTTTTATCTTGTTGATCGGCATCGGTATGCAAGGCGATATCTTGCATAAACTCTTCAAGGGAATGCAATTTGTTTTCCCCTTCTTCACCAGTGTCTGATTCTGAAAATTCTTTGATACCAGACAAAAGCTCTTCCATATTTTCAAATCGCATCACGCCTTCATCCTCGTCTCGCGCTTGGTAAAGGCTGGTATAAAATCCTGAATGGCGCGTAATGTGCTCGGCCATATCAAAAGCAGATTTGGTTTTGAGGTCAATTCTAAAGCTTTTGATCATGGTGGCAAATTCCACAATCTTTAACGCGGTGGCTCTAGGAAGAATGGGGTTGCTTTCTAAACCCTCAATCAGATCCCAAAGTGAGATGTTAAGCCTATTGGCTTCAACCCGTAATTTATCGATGCTGGTTTGTCCGATCCCTCTTTTGGGGAGGTTAATAATTCGAAGCAACGCCTCTTCATCGTTGGGATTGATGACTACTCTAAAATAGGACAGCAAGTCTTTAATTTCTTTTCGGCTGTAAAAAGATTGGCCACCATAAATACGGTAAGGAATGTTGATGCGTCGTAGGGCTTCCTCTATACTTCTGCTTTGGGCATTGGTACGGTAAAGCACAGCAAAATCGGTATAAGCTACTGCTTTGGTATTTTTAATTTCAAAAATGGAGCGCGCCACCAACGAACCTTCTTCGTTTTCGGTAAGGGTAGAATGAAGCCTTATTTTTTCTCCATCATGGTTTTCGGTCCAGATGGTCTTTTCAATTTGCTTTTTGTTTTTGGCAATCACCGAATTAGCTACCGCTACAATATTTTGAGTGGATCGGTAATTCTGCTCAAGCTTAAAGGTTTTAAGTTGTGGATAATCTTTGTGCATATTCAGGATGTTCTGAATATTGGCTCCACGAAATGCATAGATGCTTTGAGCATCGTCGCCCACCACGGTCAAGTTCTCGTTCATGGCAGCTAAGCGTTTCACAATAAGGTATTGCGAATAGTTGGTATCTTGGTATTCGTCCACCAAAAAGTATTTAAACCGGCGTTGATATTTGATAAGAACCTCGGGAAAATCGCGCAGCAAAAGATTGGTATTGAACAGTAAATCGTCGAAATCCATGGCTGAGGATTTCCGTAACCGTTCTTGATAAATGGTGTAAATCATTCCCAATTTTGATTTTCCACTATCGCGGTCGGCTTGCAGAATTTCTGGATTGTTGTTGTAGTCGAAATGAGAAATGAGGTTGTTTTTTGCTCCCGAAATGCGTCCTAAAACTTGACTGGGTTTATAAAGCTTGTCATCAAGTTGTTGCTCGTTAAGGATTTTTTTGATGATGCTTTTCGAATCGTCGGTATCGTAAATGGTGAAGTTTTGAGGGAAACCTATTTTTTCGGCTTCGATTCTAAGGATACGAGCAAAAATAGAGTGAAAAGTTCCCATCCAAACATTGCGAGCCTCTGTGCCCCTCACCAAATGCTCAATCCGCTCTTTCATTTCGCGGGCTGCTTTATTGGTAAAGGTAAGGGCCATTATTTGAAATGGATCGACCCCTTTTTCAATTAAGTGGGCAATTTTATAGGTAAGTACACGGGTCTTACCTGAGCCAGCTCCGGCAATAATCATGCTGGGGCCATCAGTATATTCCACTGCGTCTTTTTGAACACCGTTGAGATGTGAGAGCAAATTCATATTTTAAATTCGATTTTCGTCGGTTGTTTGGTGGATTCAAGGTATGAACAACGTATAATCATTTCTGTTGTAGTTGTTTGAACAGAGTAAATGAATTTGAAAAATTTGCGTTAAAATCTTGTTTCCCGATGGTACAAAGGTAGTTTAAAATCCATTAGAAATTTTCAAAAAAAATGCATCCTAAATCGTAAAGCATTTCTCGAAGATTTTTTCGGTGGCTCCGAGGTTATTCTCAACATAATTGCTACTGGCCACACTGCATTGTTGGTAAAAATCAGGACTTTGCAGCAGATGATGAAGGTTGAGTTGCAATTGAGAAGCTTTGTGAATGCTTTGTGCTGCTCCAAGCGCAATGAGGTCTTTAGCTTCTTTAAACTTGTGATAGTTGGGACCAAAGAGGATGGGTTTTGCCCAGCAAGCCGCTTCGAGAATATTATGAATGCCAGCGCCAAAGCCACCTCCAATGTATGCAACGGATGCATATCGGTACAAGCTCATTAGGATTCCCATTTGATTCACAATGATGAGTTGGGTTTTTTCAAGCGTGGTATTTTCGTTGATTTCGGTCCAAAGGATTTGATTATGAGCTTGGAAAGTTTTTTGAATTTGTTTGATATGGCTTTCCCCAATTTCGTGTGGAACGACCATAATTTTTAGATTTAAGTCGGTTTTGGCGAGCATTTCTGCTATCATTTTTTCGTCGGCAGGCCAGGTGCTGCCGCAAAGTAGAAGTTTGGATTTGCCCACAAATTGATCCATGGGCGCAAATCGGGGTGCTTTTGCTAAATGTTGTTTTACCCTATCGAAACGGGTATCTCCGGTAATGCTGAAATTCGTTAACCCGTTCTTTCGCAATAATTTGGCTGAAGTATGGTCTTGAATAAAGAAATGAGTGAAGTATGAAAGATGCTTACGAAACCAAGCTCCATACCAAGCAAAAAAATGTTGATTGGGTCTAAAGATTCCACTGATGAGGTAGAGGGGAATATGCCTATTGTGTATCTGCTGGATGAAATTGAACCAAAATTCGTACTTTACAAAAATTGCCATTTCTGGTTTGACGATATCAAGAAAGGCCTTAGCATTAGAGATGGTGTCGGCAGGGAGATAAAAGACATGGTCGGCAAGTTCATAGTTTTTGCGAAGCTCATAAGCCGAAGGAGAGAAGAAGGTGACTAAGATTTTCTTGGTTGGGTATTCGGCTTTTATCTTTTCAATTAAGGGTCGAGCCTGTTCAAATTCGCCTACTGAGGCAGCATGAATCCAAATATAATATCCTGGAATCACCTTTTGCTTTATTTGTTCAAGGAGGTTTTTACGGCCTTCAAACCAGAGTTTTGCCTTTTTATTGAAAATTGCCACAATGCGCACCAGAGCGACGTAGAGATATATGCTAAGATTGTATAAAAGCTGCATGGCACATCATCGATTTATAGAGACTAATAATAGTAGTAATCTTCAGGAGCCTTAGGATAGAAAGGAATAATCATACCAGCCTTGAGTCCAATCATAAGATCGAAACGACCTGTTAATTGATCGGCAGTGAGGTCGGCATTGTAGCTTCTTCGGTTTGCTGTCCAAGCTTCGGTAAATTCAATTCCAACGAAAAAACTTCCTAAATTACGATTGCTAAAATGCCGATAACCCAGTAATTGAGAGGTAGAAAATCCATTGGTGAGGCGATCGTACATTTTGGAGTATTCATCATTGAGTTGGGGTGCGGTTTTTTCAGGGTTGTAAATGCGGGTCCAATATTGAAGAAGTCCTGCACCTACTTGAATGTAAGGGCCACTATTAGGGTTTTTAGAAAGTACATTGAATTGGTATCCGGTAAAAAGTTGGGCATTAAACCCTCTGCCATACAAAAAAACCTCAGCAAAATAACCGTTACCATCGACAATGTATCCTTTGCTTGAAGTGATATTGGTAAAATAAGTGGATTCATCGGCGATATTTTCAGTAAAAAGGAAATCGAAACTGGTTCCAAAGATCAATTGATTGGGGAGCTTAAGGCTTACGTTGGCACCGATGGCGTGAAAGTTGTTGTAAAAATCGGCCACATCACCTGCCAAAAAATTATAGGAATAGTGGGCTTGAAGCGAAGGAATAAAAATACTGCTATCACGTAATCCTTTCTGAGCTTGAAGCTTATGGGTAAAGCTTAGCAGAATAATAAAAACGAAGAGTGCCGTTGGGTTTGTTTTTGATTTCAATTTCAATGCATAAGAGTTTGTAAAATCAATTAATGCAAAATAAAGCAATTTATTATTGAAGGTTAGTAAAAAA
>DZDC01000076.1 GCA_022736595.1 Draconibacterium orientale
CGGTGAGGTTAATACCTACCACAGCTCCCAAACCAAATCCAGCCAAATGAAACTCGTCGTGGCGGGCATTGGTCATTAAAGTGCAATTGGTTTTGGGCACCAAAACTCCACCCCCAATACCTTCGGTAACATTGAAAACCAGCCATTTATAAGCGTATATTTGATCAAAACGACGCAATTCGATGTTAAGGTAATTGAGCCCATCGGTATGCTCAAACATTAAAAAATTTGACGTAAGCACCATATCATCATTAGAATAAGTGTCGTCGAAAGTGGTTCCAGTACCCGAAATTTCACCATCAATTTTCACCGTTTGATCGTTTTGCATCACATACTTCATGTGGTCCACGCCAAAGGATAGATCGTAGTGATTATTGATAAAATAACCCAATCTCATATTGTATTGTGGAATAGTAAGGTTGGCTGGATTGAGGTAGATATTGGCATCCCATGGACTTTGGCGATCTTTAGCCACTACATCAGAAAGGGTGAAATCGTATTGATCCCCTTTGAAATGAATATCGCTATTGCTATACCAACCTCGGTTCCAACCCCCAGTAAATATAAAAATCACCTTTGCGATCGCGTTGTGTATTGGCATTGTCCGTTTGTGCAGCTGCACCAAAGCCAAAGGCAATCAAAGCCATATCAAAAAAACTTTTGTCATAAAATATAGAATTATTAAAATTGATTGTAAAGTAGAATTCAAATTTTGATTCGCATTAAACTACTGTTTAACAAGTTTATAAGCATAATTTCCCACCTCATTTTTATTGGCCGAAAACACCAAATTACTTCCATCAAAGGTATAAGAATAGCTTCCGTTGAGAATTAAATTCCAATCAAAGTCGGCGGTATAAACTCCTTCATCAGCAAAAACCAAGTTTCCTTGATTGATGGAATATTGTCCAAAACCTCCACCCGGTATATGATTGGCACCAGAAGTACAGAGGTATGACCCGTCAGTATTTAAGGTAAGACTTACTGGAGCCGATTGGTTACCAGTGCTATAGGTAACCGTAAAAGTGCCAGAATAGGTTCCAGGGGTAAGTTCTACATGGGTTTTTTGGCAAGACGAAATTGCAAAAACTAGGGCAAAGACGAAGATTAAATTCTTATACATTTTAATTGAATTGGGTTTGACATCAAAAAAGGATGGCGTAAAAATAACACAATTCGTTATTTAATTTCCTAACTTGAATTCCAATCACAAATAAATAACTTTTCACCAATCCAATAAAGAGCTTTTGCGTTTTTTTTTAGAAAAATGGTTTGCTATTTCGGCTGCTTTCGATCTACTGACCAAGCGTTCAGCTCCTTCTTAATGGCTTGAGTTACTGGTTTATCATAAATAAAATACCAGCTAACCGATTTATCGGTGGTGGTTTTATCGTCGGAATAATGAAAAAATACAAGGGCATTAATCAAGGGGTATTTTTTTTCAATGCTTTGCAATGCCTCTGTAAACCATTGAGATCGAGAGCCTCCAATGGATAGCGATCCAAATTCAGCAATCATGATGGGCTTTTTGAACTGAGCCAAGAACGAATAATATCCACCAAAAAGTTCATCAAAAGTCCACCATTTGCTCCATTGGGCAGAAGTACCAAAGTTGAGCGCACCCGTTGCAACCACATCCACATATTTTTCACCAGGATAATATTCCTTGAAGAAGCCGTAGGCCACATGAGGACTCCATACCCAAATAACATTTTGCGCTCCCATTTCCAAAAACAAATCGTGAACATGTTTCCAAGCTTTCACATACTCTTGTGGAGTATTGTTTTGTGGCCCCCAAGGATAGCGATAGGGATCATTCATTTCGTGTCCTAGTCGAAGATAAAAAGGATGGCCAAAGTCTTTGGCTTTTTGAGCCCATTTTCGCAAAAAGGAGTCGTAATAACCTTTAGCAACAAAAACCATTGCAGCTTTGTCACGGAGTTCAACGGCTGGGATGCCAGGAAAATTCTCTTCAGAAAAGGCACTCACCCATGGTTCCCAAGTGATGAAAGGAATGGAACCAATTTTATGAATGGCATTAAATTCACGCTCTAGAAATTCATGTTCGGGACGTTCGCCCCAAGCTTGAAAAATATGGATTATGGGGAAGCTCGTACCCAAAGTATCTTCGAGATTAATTATTCGTTCGTAAGACTCTAAGCTGCTGTTGTCGGAAGCGCCTAAAAAAACAAAGTTGGCCTTAATAATGGCTTCCTTATTTTCACGATAGTTGTTAAACCAAGCCAGTTTTTTGGTGCGACTTTCTTCGCGTTGCTCCAAAATAATATTATTCTCCACTTCTTCCACCGCATTGCCAGCTTTAGAAAACAGGGATTCCAAGGGACCTTTAGATTGGTTTCCGAGGAGCGATAGCAAATAAACCAAGGTGATGCCAGCAATCATGGCAATTATTGCAATCAGGGTTCTTTTGGTAGTTACACTTTTCATTTCAGTAATTTAATAACTATGATACTTACAGCTTTTCTATTAAGGATTTAATTCCTTGATCAAGAGAAATTTCAGCTTTAAAGCCCAGCTCTCTTTCTATTTTTTTGGAATCACCAACCATCTCCCACACTTCGTTTTCGCGATAAGGTAAGGCTCCAATTTTAAGACTTTGCAATTGATTAAGATTTGAAGCCACTAATTGAGCCAGTTGCCTCAACTGAACTCCTTTTCCACTGCAAACATTAAATGTTTGCAGATGCGCATTGCTATTGTTTCCACATAAAATCAGGGCTCTAACCACATCATCCACATGAATAAAATCTCTCCTTTGTTCTCCGGAAGTCATTTCAAAACTTTCTCCCCTCATAAGGGTTTGCACCATTTGGGGTATAAAAAAACTTTCTGGCATGCCAGATCCGTAGAAATTGAACAACCTTAAAATCGTATAATTGTGCTTGTTAAGTTGAGAATGGGCTTTCAACAACATCTCTCCAAAAACCTTGCTCATGGAATAGGGCGAAACAGGATCTAACTCCATACTTTCGAGCAAGGGCGAAGGGCGATTGCCGTAAACCTCACTAGAGGAGGTGAAAATAAAATTTTCGTAATCCACAGACTCTAATGCCTTTAATAGGTTGGAGGTTCCTGTCAAATTCACCTTCATCACCTCATCAAATTTTTGAAGTCCACGACTGCGATCGAGACTGGCGGCAAGGTGATAAATCAATTGAGGTTTAATTTTTTCAACCGCACTTTTTAAGTCCTCAAAACGGGTAATGTCGATATCAAAATCAAATTCGGAGGGTTCGCAACCAAAAGAAATATTGAAAACCAAAGCCCCTTCATTTTGTAATGATCTTATAAGATGCTGGCCCAAATATCCACTTCCTCCTGTAACTAAAATGCGCTTACCCTTTAAGTTGCCCATACCAATTCCTTTCTATTTGCTTCATTCACAAACTCTTCTATATCGCTCAAGGTATTTACCTTATTGGATAAATAGAAGTCGCGATACCAGAGAATGGTTTTTTCCATGGTTTTTTCAATATTCCAAACGGGTTGCCATTTAAGAATTTTATTGGCTTTAGAACAATCGAGCATGAGCAAATTGGCTTCATGGTGCAAGCTTTTGTCTTTTTCAAATTCAATTTCAATTTGAGGCCAATGCTTTTTAGAAAGCGAAATAATATCTTCCACAGCCAGATTACTCGACAAATCGGGGCCAAAATTCCAGCCCTCTGCATCCTTCACTTCCGATTGTAACAACTTCATACCGAGCATAAGATAGCCACTGAGGGGTTCGAGTACATGTTGCCAAGGCCGGGTGGCACGTGGATTTCTAATTTTTACTGCATGACTTTGAGCAGTTGCCCTCACAATGTCAGGAATCAATCGATCATCAGCCCAATCGCCACCCCCAATCACATTTCCGGCTCTGCCACTGGCAAGGAGTACTTGATGATTTTGGTTGTAGTTTTTGGTGTTAAAAAATGAATTTCGATAAGCGGCGGTCAACAATTCAGAACAGCCTTTTGAAGCCGAATAAGGATCATAACCCCCCATGGGGTCGTTTTCGCGGTAGCCCCATATCCATTCACGGTTATCGTAACATTTATCGCTGGTTACGTTGACGATGGCTTTTACCGATGGTGTAATGCGGCAGGCTTCAAACACATGCAAAGTTCCCATTACGTTGGTGGAGAATGTTTCAACAGGGTTTTCATAACTGTATCTTACCAAAGCCTGAGCTGCGAGATGAAATACGATATCGGGTTGCACCTCAGCAAAGAAAGCATTGAGTTGGGCTTGATTTCTGATATCGCCAAGTTGCTGATGGCCATCAAATTCCAATAGTTCTAGGTGGTGTAAGCTTTCGTTTTTCAAGGAATAACCATACACTTGCGCTCCCATTTTCGAAAGCCATACCGAAAGCCAAGAACCTTTAAAACCGTTATGACCCGTAATGAGCACCTTTTTACCAAGGTACACTCCGTCGAAGAGTTTTTCGTAATCTACCATTTTTTCCATAAGGCTTTGTTATTTTCCCACATATCATTGAGTTGCTTATTGTCTCTTAAAGTGTCCATCGGTTTCCAGAAACCCTTATGTTTAAAGGCAAAGAGCTCACCATCTTTAGCCAGATTTTCCAGCGGTTCTCTTTCCCAAATGGTTTTAGTGCCATTCTGGATATAGTCAAAAGCCTTGGGTTCGCAAACAAAAAATCCTGCATTAATCCATCCACCATCGCCCACAGGCTTTTCGATAAAATTATTCACATTACCACTATTTTCGTCAAAGGAAACCCCTCCAAACCTTCCTTCAGGCTGAACGGTGGTCATGGTAACAGCCCCGCCATGTTGTTTATGAAAATCGACCAACTGCGCAATGTCAATATCACCAACGCCATCGCCATAAGTAAGCATAAAGCTCTCATCGCCAACAATATCTTTGGCTTGCAATATTCTTCCGCCCGTCATGGTATCCAATCCGGTGTCGATGAGGGTAATTTTCCAAGGTTCAGATTTATTATTTAAGATGCGCGTTTGGTTTTTGCCAAGGTCAATTTCCACATCACTTTGATGGATGAAATAATTTACAAAAAACTCTTTAATCACATAGCCTTTATAGCCAAGAAGCACCACAAAATCGTTAAAGCCATAGTGCGAATAGATTTTCATAATATGCCAGAGAATGGGTTGAGCACCAATATGAATCATGGGTTTTGGAACTAAATCGGTGGCCTCGCTAAAGCGAGTTCCAAATCCACCTGCTAAGAGTAGTGTCTTCATTTTACGCTAATTTTTTTGTTGTTATTAATGTGTATTCGGGTCCAAGCATCTTCATCTTTTATTCGTCCTGAGCTATATGCAGCTATAATTCCGCCCACAGATTGCACAAAGGCGATAAACGAAAACCCGATCATGCCCCACGTTTTTTGTGCGGTGAAGATTAGCTCGCTTTCAGGAGTAAAAAACCGCCTTTCGATATAAACAGCTATTACCGTCAGAAGAAAGAGTAAATTGTATATAATCAAAGGTTTAACAAAAGGATTTAAAAAGCCTTTGACGGCAGTTTTAGAGGTGGGTAGGTAGGGTATTTTTCTATTTCGAAGGGTTAACCAAAATGCATAAGCAAATACAGGCCAACTGGAATATTTTAAAATCATCCCACGCCAATGAAAACCTGATTCGGAGTTGCGATCGGTTAAAAAGCGCTGAGCGTAAAGGTAAATAAAAATTGCAATCAACAGAAATACAGAACCTTGAACAATAAAATCAACAAAATTCATTCTGCTGGGAATAATTTTAGTAAGAAAATACACAAAAGGAATGGTGAGGAAAAAGCCGGTAATGCTGCCAAACAAATAATAAGTACCTATGGATAAGTATGATATTTTTTGCCAAAATTTCAATTTTTTGAGCAGAAAGGGGATTTCATCAAACAAAAGCTCAAATACTCCTCGCGCCCATTTCAATTGCTGTTTTGAGAAGGAAGTATAATCTTCAGGCACCAAACCACGGCTTACAATTACAGGATTATATACTGATTTCCAGCCTTTAGCATGAATTCTAATGCTGGTTTGCAAGTCTTCGGCCAAACCCATGGCATGCCCACCGATGCTCTCCAATGCTTTGCGGCGAAAAGTACAATTGGCTCCAATGGCCACCGCTCCGCCATAACCAAAAAGTCCCATTTGGGTGGGGCCGTAAAAAGTATAAGTTTGCTCGGCAGCCCCTTTTGCAGTGAAGGACCGATACATATTATAGTAACCTTGGCTCACTTGTACAAAACCCACTTTAGGATCTTCAAAAAATCCAAGAGTTTGATTTAAAAAATTGGGAAATACGATATGATCGGGATCCAGAATAAGGATAAACTCTTCGTGTGTTCGACGCAAAGCTTCATTTACTTTTCCTGCTTTAGCGCCAGGCAAATTAGCCAAATTGAACCAGACAATTCCGTATTGCTCTGCCAAAGCCTTAAAAGCCGGGTCTTCGGTGCTATCCAGAAGATAAGTAGTATGCGGGTAATCGAGGTTTTGCAAAGCTTTAAAAGTAGGCTCAAACATACTTAGCGGTTCCCCAGGAGCTGACGTGGTGAAAATGGCTACACTTAAGCCTGCCTTGGGCTCAGGTACTTGTTGGGGTTTCTTGATGCGGAGATAATTGACCCATATAAGAATAATACGAAAAATACCATACCAAAAAAAGAGGCTGAGAAGCGCAAAAAGGAAAGTGTTGGCAATATGCTCCCCCTTAAACCACCATTCGGCCAAGTTTGCAGCGCTGGCAATTCCTGCCAAAGTAAGCACAAGCAATACAAACCGATCGAAATCTGTGGGTTGCTTGGCTTCCTTAAATTGCCATAAATCGTTGGTCAAACTAACTTTCATGCGTTATTCTAAAATCTTTTATATTGAGGTTTCAAGCGATAAATGGCTGAAGGGTCTGGTAGCTATCACATAAAAATAATGTCATCGAGAGGTAGGTTTTTTCAGTTATACTCATTTCAATCTAGAATTTATAATTTAACATAAAACCCAGACTATGAATTGAGTAATAGAACGTCTGTTGATAGGAATAGTATGCCTTAACCGCAAATTGGGGACTCAAATGATACGTAGCAAAAAGCCGAGCATCGGCAGGAAAGAAATTAGTTTTGGCATATTTTTTCACATAAACAAGATCTCCAGAACTATTAATATCAGTATAAAAATAAGGATTTTGGTGGGTGGAATAAATGCCAATATTGGCCGTAAGACCAGCATCAAACTTTGTGTTGGGTTTATATTTTACAACCAAAACTCCTGAGTTCACAATTTGACGTTCTGGAGTGAAATAGGGATCATAAATTCCTTCAATGGGATTGTCGTTCTCCTCAGCCACATACTCATCAAGTGATTTTACAGGGGTAAACGTATTTTTATTGGCATCGGAATAATTGAAACCATAGCCCAATGAAAACTGAAACTTTTGAATTTCCAATACATGATACAATCCCCAAAGGCCGAAGGTTTTTACTTTGTTGTTGTCGTTAAAATGCTGCTCATTATATAAAGCATTAAATGACAAATTTTTATCATTCAAATACTCCAATTCAAAATGAAAATTTTGTTGCAAGATAGGAGATTGAGCTGCACTCAATGTTCCCAAATATGGTGATTGCTCTACGCCTGCTTTGAGCTCCAACTGTTTCCAAATTTTCTTCTTAACAATTAAACTCCCCACAAAATCAGCATTAAAACCTGCCATTTGATAAACACCAGCTTTAGCCTCTACTGAAAGTTTTAAGGGGGCAAAAATCAGTTGATTTCCTACAACAACTCTATTTGAAGATTCTCCAGTCGAAAAATCAAGGTGTCCATACTCAAGCATCGGACTCAGAAACCATGATTTCTTTCGAGACATTTCAATCCGCTCCGCCAATTGATTTAACGGCTGATTATCTGTTTTAAAGTCAACATACAATTTCAAATCGTGAGCAGTAGCCTCCTTTATCATTTGCCTAATCTTTTGAATCAAGGGATGCTTAGGCTCCACTTTTTCAATTTCACCAACATACCATTCCGAATCAGAATAACGATATTCCCAAAAATAAACTTGAGCCAATATAGCAAGCGTCTCAACTTTAGTTGTTGAATTTGCAAGCAATGGTGGGCTATATTTTTTTACCTCCTTATAATATCCCATTGAAAAATATTGCTTCACCAATTCCATTAACAAAATCAAATCAGAAGGCTCCTGATTATATGCAAGTTGGAAATAATTTAAAGCTTCCTTATTTTGAAATTGCTTTTGATAAGTAATGGCTTTGAGCCAACTTAGCTCATAATTATTTGGATTGAGTACAATCAAAGAATCCAATACAAGGTGTGCTTGAGGGAGATTATTTTCAGCGATATACTGTCGAGCGATGGCAGTAGAGTATCCTTTTGAATTTTGCCCAAAAGCGATATTTACAAGAAAGACTAAAGAAATTAATAGAAATGTTCTGATATTCATAAGCATAGTTGTTGTACATTGATTTTCATTATAACTTAAAAATTTGTTAATTTTTCAAAGCCAACTCACCATAGACAATTCCAATGATATTTTCTTACTGTACAACCGAAAAAATATTCGGAAGTTCTATTGCCCAAAAGCTTCCGATGGCTATCGTGGACGGAAGAAATGAGAAGTATTGAACTTTTTTAGGATGTGACAGAGGGTTCGCACCTTCCTTTTTTCAGGTAGAAGCGTTCTATGGATTCAATTCAAAATTGCCTTAAGGGAAGTTCTAAAGATTGCAAATTGTGACTTTTACTAAGAAATAATATCGAAGCGATCCCAGTCGAGGCCCACGGTAAATTTATTTCTAAAATCTTCTAAATCAGCATAGTTTAGTGATGTGGTTTGCACAAACTGCGTATCTGCTTGAGCAGCGATGAGTTCTTCGCCACGGGCATTGAGTAAGCACGAATTGCCCAAATGTTCCAGTCCATTTCCATCAATTCCCACTCGATTTACACCAGCCACAAAACATTGGTTTTCCAAGGCACGAGCCAGTAGTAAGCTTTGCCACACCTTATTTCGCACGGCTGGCCAATTGGCTACATACAGCAAAAGATCGTAGTCATACTTGCCTCCGATATAGTTGTTTTTGGCAAAAACAGGGAAGCGAAGGTCGTAACAAATCTGTGGTTTAATTTTCCATCCATGAATCTCAAAAATCAAAGGATTTTGTCCTGCCTGATAATGGAGTTGTTCGTTTCCCATTCTAAAAAGGTGCCGCTTATCGTAATGCTGGTGGCTGCCATCGGGGAAAACCACCATAAAGCGATTGAAAAAGTGTCCGTTTTCTTTCACCATAAAACTACCTGCAATCGCCGCTTTTTTATATTGGCTGTGTTCCAGCATCCATTCAAAAGTATCGCCTTGCAAGGGTTCGGCAAAAAGTTCGGGTTTCATCGAAAAGGCGGTATTGAACATTTCGGGCAGCACTATTAAATCGGTTTCCCCTGCAATATTCTTAATGAACATGGACAGTTTGCCCAGATTAGCTCTTTTGTCTTCCCATTTCAAATCGCTTTGAATGAGGGTTATTACTAAATCTTGCATAATTGTGCGGCAGCTTTTTCAAGGGTTTCATCGGTTTTAGCAAAGCAAAAGCGCAGTACTTTTTGGTCGGTGCCATCGCTGTAAAAGTAACTCAGCGGTATGGCTGCCACGCCAAATTCGCGGGTGATGCGACCAGCAAAATCCAATTCGCTTTCGTTGGAAATGCGGTCGTATTTAAAGAGTTGGAAATAAGTACCGTGGGCTTTGAGCGGTGTAAACCTTGAATTTTCCATCAGTTGCAAAAAGTAATTGCGGCGGTGGGCATACATCTGGTGAATGTGGATGTAATGGTCTTCGTCTTTCATATATTGTGCAAGAGCCCATTGCATGGGATGATTGCCAGCGAAAACCACATTTTGGTGAATCTTTCTAAACTCATCCATCATATAGCGGGGAGCCATGCAAAAACCGGTTTTCCAACCTGTAACGTGAAAGGATTTACCAAAACTTCCTACCAGGAAGCTTCTTTTTGCCAATTCGGGAAAGGCAGCCACACTCTGGTGTTTGAGTCCATCGAAAATGATATTTTCGTAAACCTCGTCGCTCAAAATCATGATGTCGGTGCCACGGGTAATCTTATCCAGTTGCTTCATATCGTCATCGCTCAGCACTGTACTGGTGGGGTTATGGGGCGAATTGATGATGATAAGTTTGGTGTTTTTGGTAATCAGTCGTTTGAGTTCGTTCCAATCGATATGGTAATCGTCGCCTTTGAGTTTCAAGATGCGAGGAATTCCTTTATTAATTTTGATACCAGGCACATAAATATCGAAGGCAGGTTCAATAATAATGGCTTCGTCGCCATCGTTGATGACGGTGGCAATGGCGGTAAAAATGGCTTGAGTAGCCCCACTGGTGATGGTAATCTCAAATTCAGGGTCGTATTTTTGATTGTATTTGCGTTCAAAGGCGAGACTCAGTTCTTCGCGTAAGCTCATCAAACCTTGCATGGGCGCATATTGGTTAAAGCCTTTTTTCATGGCGCTATGCACCAAACCAATGAGTTCTGGCGCTACTTCAAAGTTAGGAAATCCTTGCGCAAGGTTGATGGCATTGTGCTTTTGTGCCAATTGGTTCATGACTGTGAAAATGGTGGTTTTGCCACCCGGTAATTTGCTTCTGAACTGGGCTGATGACTCAATCATAGGGGTTGTAGTTTGTGAGCAAAACTAACAAATTTTAGAAGTAGTTGGAATTGAAAATAATGCTGACCGATTTAGTACATGACAATTTTCAATTTGGGTAGGGGGAGGTTAAGGTTTCACTGCGCTGCAGCTTGAGGGATTTGCTTAATTGATTTCCAACAATTATTACGCTACTCTGTAGCTTAGGCATTAGGTTGCAGTTGAAATGGTCGAAAACTGGTTTTTGGAATTACCTAATAATTATTAACCTGACCAATCCAATTTCGCTCCTTTCAGTCGCGGTATAGCTTTCGTTACTTTTTTGCTGCAGCCCAAAAAAGTAACCAAAACTTGTGCTGAGCAGAGCCTGCCCTGAGATAGTTTACCCTGAGCGAAGCCTGCCCTGAGCTGAGTTTACCCTGAGCGTAGTCGAAGGGAAGGGAAGGGAAGGGAAGTAAAGGCCGCCGCTGTGCGAAAATGGCTAAAAATTGCTCTGAATTTGCTAAAAACCAATGACCATTCTAATGTTTGTTAAGAATTCATCTCTACTCCACATAGCTATTGAAACGCATGAAAAATTATCCTAGATTTAGATTCCTCGCTTCTTCAAAAGGCTTACGGAACGCTTGGAGATTTATCCTAGATTTAGATTCCTCCTGCGTCGGAATGACAATGCTTTTGAGGTCAGAAAAGAGGGATGCGGTTGGCGGCAAAGCCGCCAACCGCATCCCTCTTAAAACCTTCTTTTGATTGTCATTGACAAGGCTTGTTTACTTTTAGCGGTTTTGTTAAACCCGAATTAAGCATTAGCCAAAAGCTAATGCTTAATTC
>DZDC01000204.1 GCA_022736595.1 Draconibacterium orientale
GAATAATCATCACTTAACCCACTTTGCAGCTTTTTATAAAAAAAACACTTTTTTTCAAGAAATTTCACTTAATTTTGAGTTAAAATCCCCATTTTCTAGGGTGATTTAGAATCCCAATTAATACTATATATCAGATAATCAGTATTATGATACTTAAAATGGAGTATTGTTTAAAAAAAAACAGAACAACCTATCAACAATAGTCTTAAGTTTGCAGCTTCTTAGAAAGGGAAGAAAGGTGAGATACAAGATCTAAAATATTAAATAACAGATAGATAGATTATTTGTCTGCAATTTTTACATTTATAAAACCATAAATACGAAGTTTAACCAAATTCAGGATATAAACCAATTATAAACTAATTTTTTTGATATGTCATTGAAAAGCAAAACCAGCGATTTGCGTCGCCGCATGAGTGAGGCCATTAAAGGAGGGGGAGATGTTGCCATTGAAAAGCAAGTATCCATGGGAAAGATGACGGCACGCGACCGAATCATTGCTCTGTTGGACGATAAGTCGTTTTTTGAATACGATTTATTTGTAGAGCATGCCGCCAAAGATTTTGATATGGACAAAAAGCGACTTGCCGGCGACGGAGTAATTACAGGTACTGGAACCATAAATGGTCATCCTATCTGTATTTATGCTCAGGATTTTACCGTAGCCGGAGGTTCACTTGGATATATGCATGCCCGCAAAATCACCAAGATTATGGATCATGCCATGAGGCTCAAAGTTCCCATTATTGGTATCAACGACTCAGGCGGAGCTAGGATTCAAGAAGGGGTGAATAGCTTGGCTGGATATGGCGAAATTTTCTACCGCAACACTTTAGCCAGCGGGGTTATTCCTCAGATTTCAGTTATTCTTGGTCCTTGTGCAGGAGGAGCTGTGTATTCTCCAGCCCTTACCGATTTTGTTTTCGTAGTGGAAAACATTTCTAAAATGTTCATCACTGGACCTGAAGTAATTAAAACGGTTTTGGGTGAAGAGATTAGTATGGAAGCCTTAGGAGGAGCCCGTGTTCATGCCGAAACTACTGGAAATGCTCATTTCTTTGCCACCAGCGAACAAGAGTGTTTCGATCAAATCAAAGACCTATTTACATACATTCCTTGGAATAACAAGAAAAAGGCCGATCCATTCCCTGTAAAACCACCCCAAACTAAGAATTTCAAAATTCAAAATATTTTCCCTGCCGATCCCACTACGCCTTATGATGTGCGTGATATCATTCGCTCGGTTTCAGACAACTCCGATTTCTTTGAAATTCAAGAACTTTGGGCTGCCAATATCGTTATTGGATATGCTCGTTTCAATGGTGAAACCGTAGGTATTGTTGCCAATCAACCCATGGTTTTGGCAGGAGTACTTGATGTGGATAGCTCTGATAAAGCAGCCCGATTCATTCGTTACTGCGATGCTTTCAACATTCCACTTCTTACCTTGGTTGACCTTCCTGGTTACCTTCCTGGAGTGGATCAGGAGCATGCGGGAGTTATTCGTCATGGAGCCAAATTGCTCTACGCTTTTAGTGAAGCCACAGTTCCTAAAATCACTTTAATCCTTCGTAAAGCTTATGGCGGTGGTTATATTGCCATGTGCAGCAGCCATTTAAGAGCCGATTTCGTTTTTGCTTGGCCTACCGCTGAAATTGCAGTTATGGGTCCCACAGGAGCCGCTAATATTATTTTCCGTAAGGAAATTATGACAGCTGAAAATCCTGATGCCATGCGCGAAAAAATGGTGGAAGAATACAAACAAAAATATGCCAATCCATACGTTGCAGCAGCTTACGGCTATATCGACTCAGTAATTGAGCTCAAAGATACCCGCAAGTTTATTACTCATGCATTGGATATTTCTGAAAGTAAAACCGTTACTCACTTCGATCGTAAACATGGAATTCCTCCATTTTAGATTTGAAAGCATCCTGTTTTAATTAATTTATTTATACCGTAATTATGGAAGAAAATAATAGTGCATTCGAAAAGTTTCATCTCGATGATACTGATTATGAAACCCGCTTAACCAAAGCTTTTAGAAATAGGAAATTCTATACCGTGCCCGATGATCGTAAAATATTTTCAATGATTCCTGGTACCATTGTCGAAATTGTGGTTAAGGCAGGAAAAAAGGTGAAAAAGGGCGATTTGGTGATGCTTTTGGATGCCATGAAAATGAAAAACCGCGTAGCTGCACCATTCGATGGTGTGATAAGTAAAATACACGTAACCGTGGGAACTACCGTTGCAAAAAACATTCTCCTTTTCGAGATGAAGTAACACGGTAATGTATCGCAAAAGAAAAGCAGATATCTTAACCCACATTGCAGCTTTTTATAAAAAAAACCTTAGTACATGACAAAAAGTTACAATAGATTTAAGATTCAACTATATTGTTGATA
>DZDC01000077.1:0-1175 GCA_022736595.1 Draconibacterium orientale
ATTCCCGCCAATGCAGGAATCGGATCGCATTATATCAAATATACTTTTACCTCTCAAAACGGTTGCTCAGCTTCTGACTCAAGTGTTATTGCGGTGGTTTCGAGTCCTTCTTTTATGGCACTTTCAGATAAATTAATTACCTACAATACTTCTACAGCTATGGTGGCTCCTATGATCAATGGAGGAAGTGGTAATTATTCCTATCTCTGGACTCCTACCAATAAAGTGGTAAATCCGATTTTAGCAGCAACGATGACGGTTAATTTGGTTCAGTCTCAACTCTTTCAATTGACGGTAACGGATAATCAGAGCAATTGTACTGCCTCCGACGAAATGTTAGTAACCGTGAGCGGCGGAGCACTCAATGTAAGCATCAATGCTCCGAATAATGTAATATGCCAAGGCGACAGCACCTCATTGACTGCCATAGCAAGTGGAGGTATTGGAGTGTATAATTATAAATGGATTAGCTCGGCTGGGGGTGTATTATTTGGATCTACCATTTGGGTTAAACCCAATCAAACTACTGCCTATTCGGTTTATGCTTACAGCATGTCTGACTCAGCTACAGCGAGTATTTTTGTAATTGTGGACAATATTCCTCAAGGAAGTTTGCCTAATCAAACGGGAGTGTGTTCCAATAATGCCATTAGTTTGGATGCGGGAAGTGGTTATGCCAGTTATCAATGGTCTAATGGAGCAAGTGGTCAAGTAATTCAAGTGCAAGGACAATCGCTTCCTCTCGGATTTACCGATTTTTATGTAACCATTACCAATGCCAATGGCTGTACGGCTATAGATTCAGTGAGTGTGGAACTCTCCTTGGGGCCAGAGAACTTTAAGAATGATACCGTGGTTTGTAGTAATTTTGGTTCTGTGGTGCTGGATGGTGGTTCTTGGACTACCTATCTTTGGAGTACAGGTGATACAACTCAAAGCATTAGCTTTAATATGTCTCAAACCCAACTTCAGATGTGGTTAGAAGTATCAAATTCGTATGGCTGCATTGGAAGAGATACTTTTATGGTTATTGGTGTTATATGTGGATCTGTTTCTGAAATTGAGCAAGATTTCATAGTGAATGTCTATCCAAACCCAACGTCATATCAAGTGACATTGGCCATTGATTATCATGAAAATGCAAATGCGTTATTGGAAATGATGGACTCAAAAGG
>DZDC01000077.1:1275-9405 GCA_022736595.1 Draconibacterium orientale
TAAGAATGGTCAATCCTCTTTTAATTTGGTTACGATTTTCGTACACATTTCCCAACGCCACCGCTACATATTCTATATGATTATTGGTATAAGTGCGACGAGGAATGGCCAAACGCAGCATTTCGAGACGTGGATACCGGTCGAGACGAGTTACGGGATCTCTATCGGCGAGAAGGGTTCCAATTTCAACACCTCTAACACCACTTTCGATATAAAGTTCCACTGCCAAGGTTTGAGCGGTATATTCCGACTGGGGAATATGAGGCAGAAATCGTAAAGCATCCACAAAAATAGCATGACCTCCAAAGGGCTCTTGAACAGGAACGCCCATTTGAACCAAACGCTTACCAAGATAAGCAACTTGTTCCACACGGTCTTGTAAGGTATTAAATTCGGTACCTTCATCCAATCCTTGGGCTAAAGCGTTCATGTCGCGACCGCTCAATCCACCATAGGTTATATAACCTTCAAACATGATGTTGTAAACTGAGGCTTCGCTGAAAAGTTTTTCACTTCTCATTCCAATAAAACCACCCATATTCACAATGGCGTCTTTTTTGGAACTCATGGTCATGGCATCAGCATAGCTGAACATTTCGGCCACAATCTCTTTGATACTGCTATGAGCATAAGCTGGTTCACGCATTTTGATGAAATATGCATTTTCAGCAAATCGAGCTGAATCGTACACCACAATTTTACCGTATTTATCAGCCAAAGCTCTAACTCCCTTAAGATTTTCGAGCGAAACCGGTTGGCCTCCAGCGGTATTATTGGTAATGGTTACGATGATGAAAGGAATATTATCTTGGTGTTTTTTAAGAACTTCTTCAAGTTTAACTAGGTTGATATTACCTTTGAAAGGGTGATCGACAGTGGTGTCAAAAGCCTCATCAATGGTGCAATCCACAGCTTTGGCCTTGCGAAACTCGATATGACCTTTGGTAGTATCGAAATGAGAGTTGCCGGGTACAATGTTGCCTTCTTTCACTAATACAGAAAAAAGAACGTTTTCAGCGGCTCTACCTTGGTGTGTGGGTAAAAAATATTCAAATCCCAAAATGCTTTTGATGGCATTCTTAAGCTTGAAATAACTTGAAGCTCCAGCATAACTTTCGTCACCCAACATCATCTCCGACCATTGACGGTCGCTCATGGCTCCGGTGCCACTATCGGTGAGTAAATCGATATAAACTTGGTCACTTCTTAGGTTAAATAAATTGTATTTGGCCTCACGAATCCACTTTAGGCGCTCTTCGCGCGTGCTTTTTTGGATAGGTTCCACCATTTTTATCTTGAAACTTTCAGCGTATGGTAGGTTCATTTTTTAATAATAAATAAAGTTTTAATAAATAGATAAACTACACTTAATACTTATAATCAATATGTTATAAGTATTCATCGCGATTCTTTAGGTTTCTAAAAATAAATTTCTTAAGTGCAATTACCATAGCAGGATGGGATTAGGGAGGCAAATTTATTAATTTTTTTTTGCAAATTAAAAAATGTTTAAGAAATGTTGATTTTTTTACAACCAACTTTCTACCTTTGTAAGCTAAATTACGAAATATGGAACCCACAGAAAAGGATGATTTACATCCTGTAGCAATGTTTTTTGAGTTTTTACAGCGTACCATGGTGCATCATTCCATGTGGTATGCCGAAGTGCGCGACCGAATGGGCATGGAAAAAGCATCAGAAATTTTAGATAATGCTTGGAAAAATAGCCTTGCGATTCAGATGAAACGTTATGCAAAAATCTTTGACCTTGAATTGGAAAATGGCATGCCTAAGAACTGGACTCAGCTCTCAGAAGAAAAGCAAAAGAACCTCAAAGAAGCTGCGGCCTTAAATTGGCTGGCAACCGATGGGGTTTGGTTTCAGGCGGTTGAATTTGCCGAGGGAATGACGCTTGCCAAAGCATGCAACGATGCCGCCTGGGAGAAGTTTTCGCCTTATGAAGCCCTCAGAATCAAACGACTGCTTAATCTTCCCGAATTTCCAGGCATTGCAGGTTTAAAAACGGCCATGGAATATCGGCTTTATGGCACCATCAACAAGCAAAGTTTTGCCAATGAAACCGAAACTAGCATCGACTTTTTTATGAACGAATGCCGTGTGCAACTGGCGCGCAAGAGTAAAGGTCTCGACGATTATCCTTGCAAATCGGCGGGAATTATCGAATACACCACCTTTGCTCAAACCATTGATGCCCGCATCAGAACCAAAGTAATTCATTGTCCTCCAGATAATCATCCTCCACATTACTTTTGTGGCTGGCATTTTTACTTGCCCTATTGATTTTTTCATCATTTATTTATTTCGAGCAAGCATTTTTCTATTTTAGCAAACCCAACTCCAATCGTAGAAACTAAAACCTTACCTTATGTATAAAGACTTAATTCTCGTTATTAATCCCCGAGCCATATTTACTCGGATAGCTGTTTATCAACATTATAATATTTTGTTTTTGAAAGATGTTCAGCATCCCGATGATGAAATTGGTAGGTATTCGCATTATTTGGAACAAATAGATTATCGAAGAGATAAGATTCTTGCTGAGCTCAATAGCAATGGCATTGAGATGGATCGCGTCATGGCAGTTGTAGGCCGAGGCGGTTTGTTGAAGCCCGTAAAATCTGGTATCTATGAGATGAACAATAAAATTGTCACAGACTTAAAAAGTGTTGAATATGGGGAAGATGTGGTAGATTTAGGAGGACTTTTGGCCTATGAGATTGGAAAGGTTTTTCCTGAAATGCGCTCCTTTATTGTTGATCCAGTCACCGTTGATGAGTACCATGAATTGGCTCGATTTACAGGTCATCCACTCTTTGAGCGCAAATCGGCTTTCCATCCACTGAATCAAAAGGCCATGGCCAAGCGTCATGCCAAAGCGGTGATGCGGGAGTATGAAGAAATGAATTTAATTGTGGTGCACCTGGGCAGTGGTATTAGTGTAGGTGCCCATTGCAAAGGGTTGGTAATCGATGCCAATCAAGTTTTGGATGGAGATGCGGCTTTCTCACCCGAACGATGTGGTACCTTGCCCGTAGGCGATTTGGTGCGCTATTGTTACCGTTCGGGAAAAACTGAAACTGAAGTTCTCGATATGATTATGCACAAAGGCGGACTCTACGCATACTTAGGTACATATAGTGCGCTGGAAGTGGACGCACGAGTGAATCACGGTGATAAAAAAGCAGCTCTGGTGTTTGAAGCCATGGCTTACCAAGTTTCCAAAGAAATAGGGGCTATGTTTGCCGTTCTCAACTCACAAGTGGATGGCATTATCATCACCGGAGGCATTGCTAATAGTCGGTGGTTTGTCAACAAAATCATCGAAAGGGTAGGCAAAATGGCTCCTATACATATTTATCCCGGTGTGGTCGAATTGGATTCGATGGCGCAAATTACGCTCTCAGCCATGAGAGGGGATGAACCCATTTTAGTATATGAATAGTAAATTTTATGATTGTTTGCGATAGTTACATATTGGTAATAAACCCAGGGTCAACTTCTACGAAAGTGGCTCTGTTTCAAGGAACTCAGTCGGTTTTTCAGCAGGATATAACCCATCCCACCGAGGAACTGAGTAAGTTTGAAAAGATTGGTGACCAGTTTGAATATCGCAAGGATGTGATTCTCTCGGTACTTCAAAGCAATCAGGTCGATATTTCGCAAGTAAAAGTGGTGATGGGTAGGGGAGGCCTTATAAAACCTGTGCCCTCAGGCGTAATAGCTGTGGACGAGAAATTGAAATACGACCTTCAAAACAGTCCCATCGGTCAGCATGCCAGCAATTTGGGTGGTTTAATTGCTGACGATATAGCCCGAGGCATTCCCAACTCAAAAGCGTACATTGCCAATCCTGTGGTGGTGGACGAGTTTGAACCCTTAGCTCGTGTGGCGGGTCATCCGTTGTTTAGTCGGCAATCGATTTATCATGCTCTGAACCAGAAGGCTATAGCCTACGAATACGCTCAATCTCGCTCTAAAAAATATTGCGAGTTGAATTTGATTGTGGCCCATTTGGGCGGAGGCATTACGGTGGGAGCTCATCGCCAAGGGCGTGTAATTGATGTTAACCAAGGACTTGATGGCGAAGGGCCATTTAGCCCCGAACGCAGTGGTACATTGCCCATGGGGCAGTTGATTAGTCATTGTTTTTCAGGGAAATATACAGAGAATGAAATTCGAAAAATGGTAACGGGTCAAGGAGGGCTCATGGCTTATTTAGGGACCACCGATGCGCGCCTAGTACGAAAATGGGCTGAGGAAGGTAATGCCAATGCAAAATTGATTTTTGAAGCCATGGCTTATCAGGTTTCCAAGGATATTGGAGCTATGTTTACCGTTTTGAGCGGTGAGGTGGATGCTATTTTATTGACGGGTGGGATTGCTTACTGTCACACATTTACTTCCCTGATAGCAAATCGAGTAAAAAAATTAGCCCCTGTGCATGTGTACCCTGGCGAAGATGAAATGAAAGCCTTGGCAACCATGGGAGCTCGGGTTTTGCTTGGCGAAATTAAGCCGATGAGCTATTGATTTTTTTTGATCGTTTCTCCCAATCTTCATCCTTTTCTCCACAAAAATACTCTCAATTTTTAGGGTAAATTTTTTGTTGGTTTTATGCTATAAGCGTTAATTTTTTATCGAAATTTGTGCTCTTTTACAATTTAAAATTGACCCATGTCTCTCTTGCAAAAAATTGAAAATATTTGGACGCAAATATATGGGAATGAGCATGATGAAATGTTACATTCCTTTGTGGCCGAACTCCAGAATTTTAAACAAACCCATGCCATCGGTCCGCTGCCCCAAGAGTGGTATCGCGAGGTGACGGTGTATTCCTTGTACGTGGATCTTTTTAATCACAATTTCCAAGGGTTGGAAGATAAGCTCGATTATCTGCAAGAGCTTGGTGTGAGCTGCTTATGGCTGCTTCCTATCCTCGATAGTCCGGGTCGGGATGCGGGCTTTGATATTAAAGATTATCGGAAAATTCGTCCCGACTTGTTGAGCCACCAGCCCCAAGATGAAGTGTTTGATCGTTTTCTGCAACGGGCGCACGAAAAAGGAATTCGCGTGATTTTTGATATTGCCATCAATCACGTTTCGGAAGAACATCCTTGGTTTGCTGAGGCTCGGAAATCGAAAGACAATGCATATCGAAATTATTTTCACTGGAGCCCCACCGATAAGAAATATGAAGATGCTCGCATTATTTTCTACGGCATCGAAGAAAGCAATTGGAAAAAGGAAGGTGATGAATATTTCTTTCACCGATTCTTTGATTTTCAGCCCGATTTGAATTACGAAAATCCGCAAGTTTTTGTTGAGATGACTCGTAATCTGATGTATTGGATGTCGAAAGGGGTAGATGGTTTTAGAGCTGACGCCATTCCCTACTTGTGGAAAGAGGAAGGCACTGCATGCGAAAATCATCCCAATACCCATCGAATTGTGAAACTTTTCAGAGCTGCAGTAGATTTCATCAGACCCAATACCTTGCTTTTGGCCGAGGCTTGTCAACAGCCCGTGGAGGTAGTAAAATATTTCGGTGATGGTGATGAGTGTCATGCTGGATATCATTTTCCTTTGATGCCTCAATTGTACAAAGCTCTTGAACTTCAAAGTGCTGAGCCTATTGTACATACCCTTTCTCAATCCATTACTCCTAATATTCCCGAGGGAAGCCAATGGTTTACCTTTCTGCGCTGCCACGACGAATTAAGTCTTGAGTTGGTGTACGTTACCGAAGAAGACCGCAAATATATTCACGATCATTATTGCAAAAATCCCGAGTGGAATTTCAGATTAGGACAAGGTATTTCGGCTCGTTTTGCAGAATTGATGGACAATAATGTGGATAAGATTGCATTGATGTACAGTATTATGCTTAGCCTTCCCGGTACTCCGGTGGTCTATTATGGCGATGAATTTGGAAAACAAAACGACCACAATTTTTATAAAGAGCAAATACAACTCACCGGTAAGGACGATACCCGCTTTTTGGTGCGAGGTAGAATCGATTGGGAACAACTTGAAAAAGAATTGGCACAACCCGAAAGTTTGAGTTATCAGGTTTACCACCGTTTAAGTCGAATGCTCAAAATCCGCAGTCAATATCCACTCTTTGGAAGAGGTGATATTCAATGGATGAATACTCAAAAGAAGCAACTGTTGATGTACCAGCGAAGCTTGGAAAATGAGAAGATATTAGTGGTGCAAAATTTATCCAATCAAAGCGTTGTTTTGGAGCAATCCTCAGCTCAATGGAGCATTTTGACCGGCCATAATTATGAGTTTAACAATCAATTAAGTTTAAATGCCTACGGTTTTGTGTGGGCAATTCTTAAGTAAAAAATAGCTTATGCAAAAATTCAAAGCAGTAATCTTCGATTTGGATGGTGTAATCACCCAAACGGCATTGGTTCACAGCACGGCCTGGAAAGAGATGTTTGATCAATTTCTGATGGACTATTCCAAAAAAACAGGAACTCCTTTTGTTGCGTTTACTCATGAAGGCGACTACCTCACCTACGTCGATGGTAAGCCTCGATATGAAGGTGTTAAGTCGTTTTTAGAATCCCGGGGCATTGAGCTTCCCTACGGAAATCCTGACGATTTACCCGAAATGGAAACCTATTGCGGTGTTGGCAATAGAAAAAATATTGCCTTTAACCTCATTCTTGAGCGCGATGGAGTTCAGGTTTACGAATCCACAGTGGCTTTGATGCAGCGGCTTAAGACCGAGGGCATTCATATTGGAGTGGCTTCTTCGTCAAAAAATTGTGAAAGTGTGTTGGAAGCCGCAGGCTTAATGCATTTTATCGAAACCCGTGTCGATGGTGTTGTCTCCGCCGAAATGGGTTTGAAAGGCAAACCCGAACCCGATATTTTTACCACTGCTGCCGCCAATCTTGGGGTCAATACTGACGAGGCCGTGGTGGTGGAAGATGCCATCAGCGGAGTGCAAGCTGCCCGAAAAGGCAATTTTGGCCTTGTTTTAGGGTTAGCACGGGAGCATAATCATCAAGCTTTATTGCTCGCAGGCGCCGATGTGGTGGTGAGTGATATGAGCGAATTTGGTTTTGAGGGCATTCAAAACTGGTTCGATAATGGAAAGGAATCCGATGCGTGGTCGCTCACCTATAACGATTATAAGCCTGAAAACGAGCGTTCTCGTGAGGCTTTATTAAGTGTGGGAAATGGGTATTTTGGAACACGCGGCGCATTTTGCGATGTGCATATCAATGCCATCAATTACCCAGCAACCTATATGGCAGGCGTGTATAATCGCTTGACCTCCCAAGTTTCGGGCAAAGAAATTGAGAACGAAGATTTTGTAAATGTTAGCAATTGGTTGCCCATCAGCTTTAAAATCAATGATGGTAATTGGTTTGACCCCAATGAAAGTAAAATTCAAGATATTCAACGAAAGATCGATTTTAAGTCGGGCTTAATGACCACGCAAATGAAGGTGGAAGATCAAGAAGGCCGGCAAACCATGGTTTATTCGCGTCGCTTTGCTTCGATGCACAATCAGCACGTGGCGGCCATACAGTATTGCTTACATCCTTTAAACTACAGTGGGGTTTTGCATTTAAGATCGCAATTGGTTGGAAATCATATCAATGAAGGCGTAAAGCGTTATGCCGAACTCAATCAAACGCATCTGATGCCACATAGCGAAATGGCCATCGACGACCGTCAAACTTTAGTGGTTTGTACCACCCAATCAAAAGTGCAAATTCAACAAATTGCCCGATTGGAAGTGATGCATAACAAGGATTTGCATCCAGTTCGCTTTCAACACAACTTAGAAAGAGCTAAGGTAGAAAGCATCACCAGCATGGAGGTGAAGCAAGGAGAATATTTGGGATTGATTAAGACTGTTTTTATTGAGCAAAAGCCCATTAATCAAGCCTTAACTACCCAAAAAGTAGCCTTTGAAAACATCGAAAGCTTTGACGAAGAGTTTAAGAAATCGGAGCAAGTTTGGGAAAGCATTTGGAAAAAAATGGACATTCATTTGCATGGCGATCGACTAACACAGAAAATGCTACGGATGCACATTTACCATTTGATGGCAGGCACTTCACCCTTTAATGCCAAGCTCGA
>DZDC01000077.1:9505-11255 GCA_022736595.1 Draconibacterium orientale
GCCCGTTTCTGGGAAAGTAAGAGTAGTTGGAATAGCAAAAACGAACGTTATACCATCGATAAAGTGATGGGTCCCGACGAGTTTCACGAAGCTTATCCTGGATCGGAGCAGGGTGGACTTCGCGACAATACCTACACCAATGTAATGAGCGCTTGGTTGTTTGAGCAACTCAACCTTTTGCTTCAATTGCAATGGGTAGATCAGGACGTTTTAAAAACATTAAATTTCAATTCAAAGGAAGCAGCCCATTGGTTGGATATTGCTCAGAAACTTCATTTGGTAATCAATGAAGAAGGAATACTGGCTCAATACGATGGCTACTTCGATTTGAAAGAGCTTGATTTTGAATTGTACCACCAAAAATACGGCAATGTGCACCGCATGGATCGGGTTTTGAAAGCCGAAAAGCTTAGTCCCGACGATTATAAAGTGGCCAAGCAAGCCGATACTTTGATGTTGTATTACAATCTTCCCGAATCGCAAGTGGGAGAGCTTATTAGGAAGATGGGCTATCAGTTGCCCAAAGGATATGTGGCCAAAAATCTTGAATATTATTTGCAACGCACCAGCCATGGCAGTACGCTGAGCAGGGTAGTGCATGCCTTTTTAGCACAAAAGATTGGACGCTACGACTTAAGTTGGGAGCTTTTTCAAGAGGCCGTTACCAGCGATTTCAACGACATCCAAGGAGGCACCACCGCCGAAGGTATTCATACGGGTGTGATGGCAGGCACCATTTACATTATGTATGCAGCCTTTGCAGGGATCAACTTTTTTGGCTCACACCTAAGTTTACAGCCCAGCTTGCCAGCCCATTGGAGCCGGTTGTCGTTTGCGTTGACCTTTAAATCAGTGAATTATAAATTTAATTTCACTCAAAATAGGGTCTGCATTACCGCCGATCAAGGGGTGAAAATTGAGATTAAATCGAAAAATTATAACCTGATGCCCCATCAGGAATTGTGTGTTGAATTATAAACCATTTTAAAAGAATAGAACCATGTTAGGTGACGTATTATTAATTGAAGACAAACACCGTCAGGCAGCTGAGGTGATTGTGGCAGAAATACTTAAACGCAAAATAGACCGCTTTACTGTGGCCATATCCGGCGAATCTGGAACCGGAAAGACCGAGTTGGCTCATGTGATTGCTAAGGCTTTGCGTCAGCACGGAATTTTTGCAAAACCCATCCACATCGACAATTATTACCGCATTTTGCCTTTGCAGCGTACCGAATGGCGCCAAAAGCATGGTGTAAAAAATGTGGTGGGTTATGAAGAATACAATTGGGAAATGATTTATAAAAACATGGGCGACTTTAAAGCAAAAACGTTTAGTACTATGCCTTGTGTAGATTTGGTTACCGAACAAGTGGATTTGTTGACCACCAATTTTGCGGAGGTGGATATGCTCATTATTGATGGATTGTATGCCATTAAAACCGAAAAGGTAGATTTGAAAATTTTCATCGATATGACCTATCACGATACCGGCAAGGCGCAGAAGCTTCGTGGCAAAGAACCTCAAAATGAGTTTCGTATGGAAGTGCTGCTCCAAGAACACGCCATGGTGCGCGACCTCAAGCCACAAGCCAATATCATTGTTAACCGCGATTATACCGTGGAAGTGATCAATTAATACCGCCCATTATCAAAGCCTCGACCTTTTTTGGGATAAACTCCGAGAAAGGTCGATTTTTTTTAATTTGTAAGCAATAAGGTTGCATTTGAAAGTTGAATCTGCCATTGA
>DZDC01000205.1 GCA_022736595.1 Draconibacterium orientale
ATGTATTTAATTGACACCCGATAGTAAAATCAGTATTAATTCAAAGGTGTCATTTTGTCTTCAACTTACCAATTCAATAGTGTAGCAGGTAAATGCAGGTGTCCCATTTTTATAAGGAAGTAAAAAACAGCTCCAGCTGCAATCATGCCAATAATAAAAATGAGCAAGACAGGACTTTTCTTTTTGGTAAAAGGGTCTTGGATGTTAATTTTGGCATTGGGAGGAAGCACCGCAAGATGAGTAAGGGTGTTTCCAAAAGGAATATTTACAGTGGCTTTAGCATTAATGGCCCAGCCATTGGCATCTAAAAGAGGAGCGAGGTTTCGCTTACGAAGTTTAAAGAAGGCGATCAACATCGAAGGTCCCGAAATGGAAAGTATGATACCCAAAATAGCCAAAGGCATTTGCCACCATTTCAATTCCATAAATCCTGCAACGATGCTGGCTAAGATACTTCCAAGAGCTCCAAGTGCAAGACTGATGGCTGCAAAAATTCCGACAAATTTGCCAATATCAAATGGAGTGGGGGGAGCTTTAGGAGCAGCAGGGGCGGCGGGCGTTGCTGGGGCTGGGGCTTGGGTGGCTGCGGTTTCTTTTACCATATTTTCGTGAGCCCCAGCAACTTTGGCAGCAGCTGCAGCATCGGCTTTGCTCTCTTGCTCGGCAGCGAATTTGTTGATTTGATTTTCAATCATTCGCTGTACCTTGCGGTAAGGTGCCCAAAAGGCCTGACGAATGCTAATGGGATTCTCAATAATTTTTGTAATGGTGGCTTTCCAAGCTCTTCCAAGTCGATCGTAGTAAAGTGCATTGCGACCCACCACTAGATTGTCCACATCGCCATTGGTAAGTGCAGCTACAATCTGTCGCTTTTCGCCACTGCCACTCAAAGTACAATCGCAATAAATGAGATACATTCCACTAAATGAAACCATCATATTGTGTCGGCTCATGTCGTTAACGGTCATTGTAAGGTCGCAGCTTCGTTGGTCAATGTAGAGGGTTCCGTTTTGGAAAATGGCTTTGGTTCCCGGACTATAAAAATCGTAAAAAGTTACAAAATTTTGTAGGAGTTTAAAGATATCGAAATAGTATCGAATCATCTTATCCACATTGATAATACTGTTGGCTTCACTTTCTACAGCAATGTCTCTATCAATGAGTTCTGTAAGCTTGGTTTCAGTTTTGTCGGCAATATGTTGACGTACTTTTTCGAGACCCAACATTTCCACTTCGCTTCCTGCTTTCATGGCCATCCATTCGGCATATGGGCCAAAAATTGAGTTGAGACTGTACCACTGTTCTTGAGTGATTTTTTTAGCACTTCCGAATTGAGGTTTAACCACTGTTTTAGCAAAGTTGTCCACGATAGATTTCCAAGCTGGATTGATGCCTTCGCTTAAAAGCAGCTCGTTTTGAGGATTAATTTTTGAAATGGGAAAGCCAGCAATCTGATCGATACTTTGAGATAGGTTAAGTTGGCTTATCAATTCCACTTTGGAGGCACTAATATTGAGAACGGACTCTGTAAGTTGATCGTAATTGGTAAGATTGCATCGAACAAAATAATCGTCTATTTTGTCTTTGAGTTGTTGGTAAATTGCATAAGCTGAGGCAGTATCACTGTCAAAAGGTTTCACAATTTTGGGCTGAGCCTCGCAATGCGAATTCCAAAGGTCATATTTAATACAAGCATTGGCAAAAGCATTGATGTGATCTGAATTGATTCCCTGTTTTCCTCCACGATCTTTTACATTTCCAAAATAAGTGGTTATGTAGTTTATTAATGCTTTAAGATCAGGGTCTTCTGTGGAGTCTTCGGTGATAATTCCATCGCCATTGAAAGGCGTTCCAGTAAATATTTTTTCGATATCGCTGGTATGCTCTAAGCTTAAAAACTGCTCTCCCTCCTTGCCTAAATGTTGCAAAATCACTTTCGCTGATGAAAATATTTTACGCCCTTCTTCATGCTCAGTATTGATAAGGTTTAACGGAAATTTCTCTTCAGGTTTGAGCAATTCTTTGGCATCATTGATCATAAATAAAATCCATCGAACTGCTTCTAATACGTCAGGTACATTGATTTGCCCATCGTTGTTGCCATCAATTAAAGTGAGGGTTTTAGGGTCAATTTCAAGACCTTGCACCGGACAACTTAAAGCCGTCCAGAGCTTTTGATCAAGCTGATCGAGGTATTTTAAATCTGATGCGCTTTCAAGGTTTACACGCTTAACTCCACCAACGGTGGAAAAACTCCAAATGTGTGTTTTTGCTGACATTATAGTTGAATTTTATTTTTAAGACCCCAAATGTATAAAAAAGGGACATAGTATTTATACTTTTTCGGAAAATTGTGCAATTAATGCTGATCTTCGGGTTC
>DZDC01000206.1 GCA_022736595.1 Draconibacterium orientale
CCCTACTTACTTATGCCTATTCGTTAGGCCTTTTGTAATCATTTTTCAATAAATTTCTGAAGCTGATCGATGTACTGATTTGGTTTCCATCCTTTTAATATTTTATCCAACAGGAAAGTATCACCGAAACCCAATGCGACGCCAATTGCAGTAGATATACCACCTGTCAACAAACTGTCTAATAGAAGCCCTGCCCCCGTAAATACTGAGAATCTTACGCCTTTGCCTGGGAGCTTATCAAGCCAACTTGATTTTGTAACTGCTTGGTAATACTCTCTTACTAAATTGACGTTTGGGTCTTTTTGTTTTAACCATTCCTTGAATTGTTTGCCACGTTCTAATAATGGAAGAATCTCTTCAAAAGTTCGCGTCTTGTTGTTTATTGCTTCCCTTATTTTCTTTGCATCTGACAATACTATTTCTTGAAAAAGATCAATTTGCCCAGCATTTAATTTGGTATTGTCAATTACAGACTTACATTTAAGATTGATAATTGATGAATTTACTGGATTTGTAAGAATTTCAGCTCCAAAGTATGCAGATAAAAATAAATCTTCGTTTGCCTTCAAAATCACATCTACTAAATACGATCGTGTCAACGTGCTTTTTGGATCTGTAAAATATACCTTGCTTCTCAATTCATTTAATTTGTTTAGATCAAGGTTGGTGAAAATATTGAAACCATTCTGGTGACGAATGATTTTAAATTCCCAAGTCGGTGGGAATTTAAAATTTGGTGCAAAATGACTAATAGCCGTATAAATGGCCGCTTTTGTAAGCTCATTGTTATCAAGGTCACGTCTGGCTATTTCCGGAATCCCTTTTTCAACCGGTACTATCTTGTCCGGCTCGATTAACTGTGTTTTGCCAAAAATTCTATTTCCTACGCGCCTGCTTTTACCTCTTTTCCCCGATCCCTTTTCAAGCATTTCGAGAAAAAGCCCTTCAAAATCTGGTTCGTTGTTTTTTCCGGGCACCTTAATAAAAGAGCAATAGTCAAATACCTCTTGGGGGGTGAATTCGCTTCTTGCATGTGTGCCAGTTAAATATGGAGAGAATGCTAAAATGATATGTTTTTGATTTATTAACTCTTCAAGTATATCTAGCCCAATCTGCTCCACAATGCTCCGGAGCATCGACATGTCAGCTATGACGTATACTTTTTCATAAAATATCAGGCATTCAGCCATCAATCCAATGTCTACATTCGATACACCCGGCAGACTTTTTCTAACAATTATCGAATTGAACATATTTGAATTCTATTGAAGCCCAACGCGGAGCTCACCGGCGGCAATGGAGCGCAGCGGAATTGCCGTCCGGTGCAGCGTCTGGTTGGGCTACATATTGCATTTGTTGGCGCCTATTCTCTATACCCATTTTTGAGAAGAGATCCGTCAGTTCAGATAAGGCAGAGTCGGTGTCTTCAAATTCAAACAACTCCTGGTGAACACGCGGACCCAATCTTTCGGCACATTTTAGTGCTGCTCGCTCACACCATGCGTCCGTTGTTTGCCAAACAGCTCTTACGCGAAGGTCGGGGATAATTGTGCGGTAAGTGGAGAGACGATCAGAGATATTATCACTCCATCCGATCTTAATTCTATTCTTGCCTTCGTATGACGGAACCTCAATAAAATATACGCCGCTGATTCTCGATGGGGAAATTCCAACATTTGAAACCACCGCATTATTACGTTCATTCACTATTTGCTTTTTAAATGATTCTGCGTCCTCATACTTCAAATAGAGGGGTTTGTTTTTGCCTTCTGACAAGCTAAAAGGCACAAACCCTCGGCGGACCACAGCTTTTCGAACTGATGAGGTATGAAAGCCCAATTCTTCTGCCAGCTGTTTCAGGGAGACTGGACGATCAATCTCAGTACTTGATGTTTCTTTCATCCTGTTTCCAATTCATTGAGGTCTTACTTGCTTTTGCTGCCCAACAGTATTGTTGTGACAAAGTTTTCATGACAATATCACAATAACTACTCCGGCGCAGATATTATGGTATCGAATTGAATTGTCATGCTTTTTCTGACAGAGCCAAACATTTTCCTATTCAATTTTTCTGCAAATCACAAAGTTAAAAGACAAACCCGTATATTCAGTCTTCCAAAACGACTTACTGCCTATCAGCCTTTGTTGAACGTGCATCCTATCTTTGATCAGGTCAAATCGTCGTTCTACGACGATAACGCGTTCTCGATATCCTCAATCTCCGCCTGGGCCTCTTCCCACTGGCTGTACCAGCGTTCCAGGTGGGTTTTACACTGGTCGTACTCCTTGCTGGTCTTGCTCCAGGCATCCTCATCGCGGTAAAGTTCCGGATCGGCCATCAGGGTTTCTATCTCCTCCTTGCGGGTCTCCAGGCTGG
>DZDC01000078.1:0-9333 GCA_022736595.1 Draconibacterium orientale
AAAGAAGTTCAGACCGTGGTGGCAAACCAAGTTATGGTGATCGCAAACCTTTTGGTGAAAAATCTGAAAACCGTTTCGACAAAGAAGGCAAAAAACCCTATCGCAACGATTCGTCAGATCGGAAAGATAAAGGTGAAACTAAAGATAGACCCTACAAATCAAGAAATGATTCAAAGGGCGAAGGAGATAAAGGTAAACCCTCTGGGGCTAAAAAATGGAATTCTTCTGATAGTCATGACTCTTCAAAGAAAACGGGTTATAAAGGAAGTAGTGATGGAAAATTTGGAAAGAAATCAGAAGGTTCATGGGGCAATAAGCCCGAATCGAAAGGAAAAAGCAACAGCAGCAGGCCCAGTACCGGAAAGCCAAGAATTAATAGAAAAAAAGATTTTTAGAATATGAATCGAAAAGTTACAAAGTATAAACGTATTGGAGTATTTACCTCTGGAGGAGATGCGCCTGGAATGAATGCTGCCATTAGGGCAGTGGTACGCACTGGAATCAATTATGGTGCTGAAATGTATGGTATTATGCGTGGGTATGATGGAATGATCAAAGGCGATATTAAGAAGCTAATCTCAAAAGATGTAAGTGGAATCATTCAACGGGGCGGGACTATATTGCAATCGGCTCGGAGTGAGGATTTTAAAACTGTAGAAGGCAGAAAGCAAGCTTTTGAAAGTCTTGAAAAGTTCAAGATTGAAGCCTTAATCGCCATTGGGGGTGATGGTACATTTACTGGAGCTAAGATATTTACTGAAGAATTTGGGGTTCCGATTATTGGAATTCCTGGTACCATAGATAACGATTTATATGGCTCAGATACCACCATTGGTTATGATACAGCCATGAATACAGTTATGGAATCCGTTGATAAACTGAAAGATACTGCAGGTTCACATAATCGACTGTTTTTTGTTGAGGTTATGGGGCGTGATGCTGGTTTTATTGCATTGAATACTGGAATTGCTACTGGGGCTGAGGATATTCTTATTCCTGAGACTACCACCAATATTGAAGATTTGGTCATTTCACTCAAAGAAAATAAAAGAAAAGGAAAAACCTCCGCCATAATTATTGTTGCCGAAGGCGACGATTTAGGTGGAGCATACGAGGTAGCTCAAAAGGTAAAAGCTTTAGATAGCAGCTATTCTACTCGAGTTTCAGTACTTGGTCACATTCAACGTGGTGGCTCACCTTCTGTTGCTGATAGAGTTTTAGCCAGTCGACTTGGCTTTGAAGCGGTAGAAGCACTTTATTTAGGTTACAGTGGAGTTATGGCTGGAATGGTTAATGGTAGGGTTGGATACACTCCATTCGAAAAATCAATAAAACACCATAATGATATTGATAAAGATCTGCTCCGTATGGCTCGATTTTTATCGATTTAAACATAAGATTCTCGAAAAAGCACAGCTTTTTGGCTGTGCTTTTTTTTTGCATTTTTTGTCAACAAGAAGGAATTTATCACATAAAAACAAATACCTTTGGGCATGGAACGAGAAACCCTTTTTGCAGACATCCTGCTACCTTTGCCTTTAAACAACACTTTCACCTATAGAGTGCCTTATGCTCTAAATCAATTTGTTGAGCGTGGTAAAAGGGTAGTTGTACAGTTTGGTGAAAAGAAATTGTATTCAGGTATTATTCTTAAAATACATTCCACAGCGCCCCAAGCCTCCAGCATAAAATACCTCTTAAGTTTGTTAGACGAACAACCCATTGTTACCGAAAATCAATTGAAACTTTGGCAATGGATTTCACAATATTATATGTCGCATTTAGGCGAAGTGATGAATGCTGCCATTCCCACAAGTCTAAAATTGGCTAGCGAATCTAAATTGGTTTTGCATCCCGAATTTGATGGTAATTATGAACTCCTTTCGGATAAGGAATTTCTTCTTGTGCAAGCCATTGAACTCAATACCGTAGTAAGTTTATCGGAGGTGGAGAAGATTGTGGATTTTAAGCGAATTATGCCATTGGTTAAAACCTTAATCGAGAAAAAGTGTTTGTTACCTGAAGAAGATTTAAAAGAGCGATTTACAGTAAAAAAGGAAAGTTTTGTAAAGCTTGCAAGTGGAGTCACCACATCCCTTGAGCAACAGATGCAGGAGCTTGAGCGCAAGGCTCCCAAACAGCTGGAGGTGCTTTTGCATTTTTTTAAAATGTGTGGCAACTCAGCAGGTGAAGAGCCTGAAGTTAGTAAGCAGAGGTTGCTTTATCATATTAAAAACTCTGGGGCTTCTGCTCTTACCGCCCTTGAAAAAAAAGGTATTTTAGAGGTATTTCAAAAAAATCAATCGCGACTTTTAGACTCGGATGCCACAAAGAATATTTTAGAATTAAATTTAAACCAAGAACAGCAAAATGCTTTTGAAAGCATTCAAAATCAGTTTCTTGAAAAAGATATTTGTTTGCTTCATGGAGTAACTGGAAGCGGAAAAACTGAGATTTATATAAAACTCATTGAATCATACTTGCAACAAGGAAAGCAGGTTCTGTATCTATTGCCTGAAATTGCCTTAACAGCTCAAATAATAAATCGATTACGAGCTTATTTCGGAAAGAAAGTTGGGTATTATCATAGTAAGTATGGCAATCATGAAAGGGCAGAAGTTTGGAATCGTCAATTGGGCACTGAGGCTTATGAAATTATAATTGGAGCGAGGTCATCTATTTATCTTCCATTCAATAATTTAGGTCTTATCATTGTCGATGAAGAACACGATTCCAGTTACAAACAATTGGATCCAGCTCCCAGATACCATGCCCGTGATACGTCGATGATTTTGGCTCGATTGCATAATGCTAAGTGCCTTTTAGGATCTGCCACTCCAAGTATCGAAAGTTATTATAATGCACAAAATCAGAAATTTGGATTTGTTGAGCTAAAACATAGATTTGGAAATGTGAGCATGCCCAAGGTGGAAGTGGTTGATATGGCAAAAGCCACCAAAGAAAAGAAAATTAAATCTCATTTTTCAGAAGTGCTTTTAAAAAGCATTGAAGAAACGCTCGAAAATCAAGAACAAATAATTCTTTTTCAAAATCGAAGGGGATTTAGTTTACGCTTGTTTTGTCCACAGTGCCAATGGACGCCACAATGCAAAAATTGCGACGTGAGTTTAACTTATCATAAAAATCAAAATAGATTAAAATGTCACTATTGCGGTTCGTCAAAAGATGTTCCATCGCAATGCCCACAATGTGGCAGCAATAAGATAGTGTTTCAAGGGTTTGGAACAGAGAAAATAGAAGATGAACTTACCATATTTTTCAAGGAAGCTCAAATCAAAAGGATGGATTGGGACACCACACAATCCAAGAACTCTTATTTACAGCTTATTAGCGACTTTGAAGATAGAAATATAGATATTCTAGTTGGAACACAAATGGTTACCAAAGGATTGGATTTTGACAATGTGGGATTGGTTGGAGTTTTGAACGCCGACCAGATGTTTCATTTTCCCGATTTTAGAGCCTTTGAGCGAAGTTTTCAGCAGCTTACTCAGGTGAGTGGACGCGCTGGACGAAAAAATAAGCAAGGAAAGGTATTAATTCAAACTTACGAACCCAATCATCCTATCATCAGAAATGTGGTGGAAAATGACTTCTCTCAGATGTATAAAACTCAAATGGAGGAACGATCTAATTTTAAATATCCGCCTTTTTATAAGATTATTAGAATCACTGTCAAGTTTAAAGAATTCCATTTATTAAATGATGCCGCTGCCCAACTTGCAAAAGAGCTCAAAATTAAATTGGGTTTAAGAGTTTTGGGTCCGGAGTATCCGCCCGTAAGTCGAATTCGCAACCTTTATATCAAAAATATTCTTATCAAATTTGAATTGTCGGCAAGCCATTTAGCAGTAAAAGAATTAATAACGCAGTCAATTCAAGAGCTCCATAACATTAAAACTTTCAAAAATATTATCGTATCAATTGACGTTGACCCAGTTTGATATTTGTAACTTCCCTGCAAAAGCTCACAAAACTTCATGAAATGGAATAAATATTTATCTGATTTTTTTTTGAATAATTTTTTAAATACGTGAATCATAATTCAATTTTTTGCATTAATTTTAGCCTATGAAATGCAGGGGCTTATAAAGGCACCATTTTTTACAATTACAAGATTTAATAGCATCAGTTATTTTTACTAAATAGAATTAATTTATTGATAAATAATTTGTCATGATTAGGATAGAAGACAAACCTTTAAAAGACATTTTGAAACAGTTTTTCGGTTTCTCCAGCTTTAAAGGTCAACAAGAAGAAATAATTACCAGCCTTCTGAATGGTAACGATACCTTTGTGATAATGCCAACAGGAGGTGGCAAATCGCTTTGCTACCAACTGCCAGCACTCATTTCTGAAGGTACAGCCATCATTATATCTCCATTGATCGCCTTGATGAAAAACCAAGTGGATAGCATCCGCAACTTTGGTAGTGAATTGGGCATTGCTCACGTGATGAATTCTTCTTTGAGCAAACTTGAAATGGAAGAAGTGAGAAACGACCTTATTTCAAAGAAAACGAAACTCTTATACGTTGCACCTGAAAGCCTTACAAAAGAAGAAAATGTTGAGTTTTTTCAACAATTGAATATTAGTTTTTTCGCCATCGACGAAGCCCATTGTATTTCAGAATGGGGACACGACTTTAGACCTGAGTATCGACGATTGAGACCCATCATTGAGGTAATTACTGAACGAGTACCCATTATTGCTCTTACCGCTACCGCTACTCCTAAAGTGCAAAACGATATCCAGAAAAACCTTAAGATGTTGGATGCTAATGTATTTAAATCTTCTTTCAATCGAGCCAATTTGTATTATGAAGTGAGACCGAAGACTCAAAATGTAATGCGCGATATGATTCGATTTGTTAAAGAAAATGCTGGTAAATCAGGTATTGTGTATTGCTTAAGTAGAAAAAAAGTAGAAGAAGTGGCTGAAACTTTTCAGGTAAATGGCATAAAAGCATTGCCTTACCACGCTGGCCTCGATTCTATCACTAGAGTAACCAACCAAGATCGGTTTTTAATGGAAGATGTTGACGTAATAGTGGCCACAATTGCGTTTGGAATGGGAATCGATAAGCCCGATGTGCGATTTGTTTTACATCATGATATTCCTAAAAGTCTTGAATCATACTATCAAGAAACAGGTCGATCAGGTAGGGATGGTGGTGAAGGACAATGTATAACCTTCTATAATTATGAAGATATTGTGAAGCTTGAAAAATTTATGAAAGGTAAACCTGTTGCCGAACAAGAAATTTCAAAACAGCTTTTAAATGAAACTATTGCCTTTGCAGAGTCATCAATTTGCCGTAGAAAACAATTGCTTCATTATTTTGGTGAAGTTTATCCCCATGACACTTGCGATAATTGCGATAACTGCAAACATCCAAAAGAAAAGTTTGATGCCACTGAAGATATACAATTGGCACTCGAAGCGGTTAAGCAAACCAAGGAATTGTTTAAAGCCAAACATATTTGTCATGTATTGGCGGGAACCGAAAACACTGACGTAAAAATTGTAAAACATCATGTTCTTCCTATTTTTGGACAGGGTAGTGATAGAGATGAAAAGCATTGGCTTGCAGTAATTAGGAATGCCCTTGTTCAATTACTTCTTGATAAAGATATTGAACAATATGGCGTTTTAAAACTTACTGAAAAAGGTAAACAATACCTTGTTAAACCCTATCCAATAAGTATTGCCAAAGATCATGATTACGAAAGTGATGATGATGATGATTTAATTTTAAATGCCGAAAATAAAAGCGGCATGGCTGGAGACGAAAGGCTTTTTAAAATTCTAAAAGATTTAAGAAGAGATATTTCAAAAAAGGAAAAAATTCCTCCTTTTGTTATTTTCCAAGATCCTTCTCTTGAAGATATGTGCATTCAATATCCTATAAATATGGAAGAAATGCAAAGAATTACAGGGGTTGGTGCTGGTAAAGCAGTGAAATATGCCCAGCCTTTTCTTGAAGTAATTCAAACCTATGTAGAAGAATACGATATTATGAGACCTATGGATGTGGTTGTAAAGTCAGTTCCAAAGAAATCTATATCAAAGGTTTACATTATTCAAAGCATCGACCGTAAACTAAGTCTTGATGATATTGCAAAAGCCAAAGGACTCACCCTTACTGAAATTATTACCGAAATAGAAAGTATAGTGAATTCAGGAACCCGACTTAATATTAATTACTACATCAACGAACACATCGATGAATATCATATTGAGGAAATTATGGATTATTTCCACAATGACGCCGAAACTGATTCAGTGGATGAAGCCATTAAAGTTCTTGGAGAATCAGAATACGGCGAAAAGGAAATCAGATTGGTGCGCATCAAATATTTATCAGAAGTGGCCAACTAATCCAATTTTTGAAGCCTAATTTATTGATCAATCTTTAGCATCTATATTTCTATATTTGCACAAATTTATTTATTTACAATTTACAAATTTATGAACGCAACAAATTTTGCTAGACTATCCGCCGGATTAAGCCTTGTGGCTATTTTATTAACTGGAGTTCTTTTAATGCTACATTTTCAAAACAAGAATGGAAATAGCAATAATGATTTGCCAGAAATTCTTCAAACACGTGACACCACAGTAAGCATGCCTGGCAATCTTTCATTTGCTTATGTGAATACAGATTCATTGATGAAACATTATATGTTTTATCAAGACGCTATTAAAAAAATTGAAGCTTACGAAAAGCAGTTGCAAACACAGTTTGAAAGTAAAGCTCGTAAATTGCAACAAGATTACGACAGTTACGTTGCCAATGCAAAAGCAGGTACAATTCCCTTGCAACAACAAAAAGAAACCGAAGCTAGGCTAACCACACAGCAACAGGAATTGGCCGAGTTGGAACAACGTTTAACTCAGGAAAGTGCCCTTAAAAGACAAGAAACCAGTAATCAGGTTTCTGAAACCATTTTAAGTTTTCTTGAAGAATATAGAGTTGAATACAATTATACCTTTATTTTTCAACACGGTTCCATGAGTGGCTTGCTTGCTGCTACTCCTCAGTTAGACATTACCGATGTGATTATTAAGAGATTAAATGCTAAATATGAATTTGAAAATAGAAAGTAAATTGAACCTTTCCAAAATATTATTTAGCTGGGTCACTTTATTGTCTCTGTTATTTGTTATAGCTATAAGTTCATGCAAATCAAAAGATTCAGCCATCTCACTGAAAAATGAATTGGTAAAAACGACTCAAGTTGATAGCTCCGATTTTTTGATGACTTACCCTGATACCACCATCGTGCAACGTTATGCTGATGGGATGCCTCAGTTTATTGTTGGAAACAAAAAAACAAAAGACAGTCTCCATTTCGAGTGGCACTTGTATAGCAATGGAAAAATTAAAATGCTAGGTGCTGCTATGGACAGTTTACGTTTTGGCACTTGGGTGGCCTATAATGAAAAAGGAGTTGAAATTTCTAAAGCTACTTATTTCAACGGATTAGAAAACGGTATGAAAACAGTGAGTTATCCCAATGGCACCATCTATTATCAAGGAATGATGCAAGTAGGGAAGCGCGTTGGAATATGGATTTTCTATAATCCTGATGGCACTTTTGCCAAAGAAATGGACTTCAAAGAAGGTATAAAATAAAATTAAGTATTTTGATGCTTATTTTATAGTTTTGCCAATCGTTTATTTTTTAAAACACAAACTATGAATTATAATTTACTTAAAGGAAAGAAGGGTATTATTTTCGGAGCACTTGATCACGATTCAATAGCATGGAAAGTGGCAGAACGTGCACATTCTGAAGGTGCAACCTTTACACTTTCTAACACACCACTTGCGCTGCGATTTGGAGAAATTAACGAACTTGCCGAAAAAACAGGCTCCACAATAATAATGGCTGATGCTACTTCTGTTGAAGATTTAGAAAAAGTGATTGGCCAATCCATGGAAATTTTAGGTGGGAAAATTGACTTTATTCTGCATTCCATCGGAATGTCGATGAACGTGCGAAAAGGGCGTAAGTATGATGATTTAGATTACGATTATTATCATAAAACACTCGATGTATCCGCTATTTCCTTCCATAAAACCTTACAAGTAGCTAGAAAATTAGATGCCATAAATGATTGGGGATCTGTAATTGCTCTGAGTTATGTTGCTGCCCAACGTACCTTGTTTCGCTACAATGATATGGCAGATGCAAAAGCTATGTTGGAATCTATTGCACGGAGCTTTGGCTATATTTATGGTCGCGACAAAAAAATCAGAGTAAACACCATAAGCCAATCGCCAACCCTTACCACCGCTGGTAAAGGTGTTAAAGGGATCGACTCTCTCATCGACTTCACTGAACGAATGTCTCCTCTTGGAAATGCTACTGCCGACGAATGTGCCGATTATTGCGTAGTAATGTTTAGCGACTTAACCAAAAAGGTAACCATGCAAAACCTATATCACGATGGTGGTTTTAGCAGTATGGGTATGAGCTATAGAGCAATGAAAATGTATAATAAAAGTATTGAGCATGCCATTGAAGAAGGTGAAATTACATTTGATGATTAAAAAATAATATTTTAATAAACTTCAATTGAAACCGTTAGTTATTGCGCTGACGGTTTTTTTTTGAAACAAAATATGTATAAAGTAGTATAAGCACCTCAATACCTTTTAAAACCAAGTAAAATGGTACATTTTTTTATTAATTTGACTTAAATAGTGGGCCGATATAATTTTTCAATGAAAAAAATACTCATCTTTTTTCTATTATTTATTGCCGCTGGAGGCTTTGCACAAACGGATTTTAAGAATCCTGCTGAGTTTGCTAAAATGGCCAATAAATTATTTGAAAGTGAGGATTATATTGGGGCTTATTCATATTATCAGACACTTAGAAGTAATAATCCTGAAAATCCAGACTATAATTTTAGACTCGGTGTATGCATGATGTATGCCGAGCCCACCGAAAGAGTGCGCCCCATTCAATACTTGGAACGAGCCATAAGCTTTAATTGTCAAGATTCAAGGGTCTATTACTATCTTGGTAAATCATATCATCTCAACTATAGGTTCTCTGATGCACAAAATTCCTATTTGACCTATAAAACAAAGGCTAAAGAAAAAGCCATTAAAAGTTTCGATATTGATAGACGAATTGAGGAATGTAAAAACGGTATTGAGTTATTGGGTCACATTAAGCTTTTTAATGTCATTGATAAAAAGATGGTTAGGTATTCCACCTTTTATAAAAGCTATGAATTTCAATCCAACCATTCTAAAATTATTTCAGTTCCAACCAACCTGAGAACCAAATTGGA
>DZDC01000078.1:9433-10670 GCA_022736595.1 Draconibacterium orientale
GAATAATGCATATTTTTCTTCCAATAGAAAAACCATTGAAGAACAGATTGAAGTGTATCATATTCAGATGGATAAAGAAGAGAAATCACGAGATTTTGCTCAAGCTTTCAGAGTAGGTGGTGATGCAACTGATATTGTTAGAATGATTCAAGATATTGCCGATATGAAAACGGATTTAAATCTTGAAGCATATCGCAGAAAGGTGCCAACTACCGATTCAACCTTAAATCGAGTCCAATCTGACAGCATTGTAAAAGCAGCCATCGCTTATCAAAAGGCTAAGGATGAAGGTGATACAATCAAGGATATAGATTATGTTGCACAAGCTTTTGAAGCATATCGAAATGCGAAAAATAAAAGTGTAAAACTTCAACGTCAGAAAAAGGAATTGGTAAATAGCATACGCCAAACGGATGATGCAATCAAAAAAGTATACCAATTAAACGATACTTCCTTAACTCCACAAATTAAGTATTTGGCTGAAAACAAAACCCAACTTGAACAACTTAAAACTATTGTGGGTCAACAAATTGCGACTGCTGATGGAATCACTGAAAGGCAATTGATTGATGCTGGAAAGATTCAAAAATACTCCGGTACTCAACAAACGGACTCCATGAAGTATGTGGCTAAGCGGGTACGAAATAGGGCAGAGGTCATCAATGGCATGGTGGATCCTGGACAACAAATTTTAGCATCCAACGAAAGAACAAGATCCGAAAAGGCTAAGGCTTTGGCTGCGATGTACAAACAATCGCAAGAAACCCTTGACGAAATCAATGATTATAAGTCTGAAATTACTGAATATGAAAATCTTATAAAGAATAGCACTTCCAGTGAGGAGATTGAAGAGACAAAAATCTTAATTGCCCAAATGCAAAAGAAATTGAAGGCTAAAGAAGAATTCTTAGCTACTTTAGCTCAGCAGCAAAACGAAATTAAACAAGACCTCAATCAGTTTGATCAAGCTTCTTTAATCAGCGTTGCCATGGCGAAAAAGATGAATAATTTGCCAGTAATGACTGCTCAAGATTCTACCTTCCTTACTCAAAATGCCCTTCTTGCTGATAATCTAAACAAATTGCCTAGTCAATTTGAATCATCTAAAGTCGAAAATCAAGAGTTAGTAAATAACCAAAACCAACAGCAACCTCAAAATGCGTTGCTTAATCCTGGTGTAGCTCAAAACAATGTAGCCAACAATCAAGGTGTTCAAAACCAGCAACAGCTTCAAAAT